>JABAYZ010000078.1 GCA_018608735.1 Flavobacteriaceae bacterium
CCATAAAAGAAGCTCAAAAAGTAGTTTTAGACAAAATAAAATTTCGCATCGAAGCTGTACTTAAAGGGCAATCGTCTAAATATGTATTGCTTAATGCACCAAATGACAGTTTGGAAGCGATTATTAATCTCCTACCAGGAATGAAAAGTCCTACAGTACTCCCTTTAGCGGAGTCGGGGTGGAGCTCAGTACATAGTGTGCTTGATAAAAATGAATTTTGGAACATTATAGACGACTTAAAAGCCTTAGGTGCTCAAGGCATTTTAATATGTCCAATTGAAAAAATGGTGCTCTAATGGAAACTCTTATAAAATATCCAGCCCGAGAAACTTGGGAAACCCTATTACAACGCCCTACACAATCTGTAGAAGCTATTGAAACCATTGTAGGTGACGTCTTTTTAGCCGTAAAGCAACACGGAGACGCGGCAATTGCACGCTATACAAAACAGTTTGACAAGGTAGAGTTAGATTCCCTTTTTGTAACTGAAAAAGAGGTTAATGATGCTAGTGCAGCAATTACAACTCCTTTGAAACTAGCCATACAACAAGCCAAATCAAATATTGAAGTATTTCACAACGCACAAAAAACGGCAAAAGTCGATGTGGAAACCCAACCTGGTGTACGTTGTTGGCAAGACAAACGTCCCATAGAAACTGTAGGTTTATATATTCCTGGAGGAACAGCCCCTTTGTTTTCAACGGTATTAATGCTTGCCGTTCCAGCACAAATTGCGGGATGTAAAAACATTGTTTTATGTACGCCACCAAATGCAGAAGGCGCCATTGCCAACGAAATTATATACACTGCGGCTTTGTGTGGAATTACAAAAATCATCAAAGTAGGAGGGATACAAGCCATTGCGGGACTAACGTTTGGAACGCCGCTCATCCCTAAAGTTTCAAAAATATTTGGACCTGGAAATCAATATGTGACCGTAGCCAAGCAATTGGCAACCAAATTTGGTGTGGCAATTGATATGCCTGCTGGACCAAGTGAACTTCTTATTATGGCCGATAAAGATGCCAATCCTGCATTCATCGCATCGGATTTATTAAGCCAAGCAGAACATGGGGTAGACAGTCAAGTCATTTTAGTATCAACCGATAAAACACTTCTTTTAAAAACAGCTAAGGAAGTACAGCTTCAAACTCAAGCCTTAAATCGCAAATCGATTGTAGAGAAAGCCCTTGAAAACATGAAACTTATTTTGGTTGAATCTGATCAAGATGCCGTAGATTTAATCAATTTTTATGGTCCAGAACACTATATCATCTGTACGGAAAATAATTCATTTTATGTAGATCAACTAATCAATGCGGGTTCTGTGTTTATTGGTAAATATACACCAGAAAGTGCTGGAGATTATGCCTCAGGGACCAACCACACCCTACCAACAAATGGATATGCAAAAGCATATTCAGGCGTAAACTTAGATAGTTTTTTAAAAAATATCACTTTTCAAGAAATTACAAAAGAAGGCCTATCAGCAATTGGAAACACCATTGAACTTATGGCTGAAGCTGAAGGCTTGATGGCACACAAAAACGCGGTTACAATCCGCTTAAAATCTATTGGTGATGAATCTAAATAAATTACTTCGAAAGAATATATTGGGAATGAAGCCTTATTCGTCCGCACGAGACGAATATACCGATTTACAAAAAGATATGGTGTTTTTAGATGCCAATGAAAACCCTTATGATACGGCTCTTAATCGCTATCCCGATCCGCAGCAAACGATTTTGAAATCTTTGATTTCAAAACAAAAGGAGGTTTTTCCAGATCAAATTTTATTAGGAAACGGTAGTGACGAAGTTTTAGATTTAATTTTCAGAGCCTTTTGTGAACCCAATCAAGACAGTATTTTGACACTACCCCCAACATATGGGATGTATGAGGTATTAGCAAACTTAAATGCTGTTAAAAATATCCAAGTGCCCTTATCGTCAGACTTTCAACTAGAAGTTGATGCGATTCTAGCCGCTATACAGCCCCATACCAAATTACTATTTATTTGTTCGCCCAACAATCCTTCTGGAAATACCGTTGATCGCAAAGCTATAGAACGTCTGTTAAATGAATTTAAGGGGTTAATAATCATAGATGAAGCCTATATCGATTTTACTGAAGAACTCAGTTGGACACAAGCGCTAAATACGTATCCGAATTTAATAGTTACCCAAACACTGTCTAAAGCTTATGGTTTAGCGGGAATTCGATTGGGGATTTGTTATGCATCCAAAGCTATTATTACCATATTAAATAAGATAAAACCGCCTTATAACATCAATACACTTACCCAAGATGCTGCTCTAAAAGCACTTGAGAATAAAGTCCTCAAACACACACAGGTTGGGACAATTTTAAAAGAACGTAGCCGCTTAATCGACGCTTTTAAATTAATTTCTTTTATTGAAAAAATATACCCTACGGAAGCTAATTTTATTTTAATAAAGGTCGATGATGCGAATAAGCGCTACAATGAACTTATAAAAAACGGTGTTGTCGTAAGAAACCGCAGTTCACAATTACAGTGTGAAAATTGTCTTAGAATAACCGTGGGGACACCAACTGAAAACGCCCAATTATTAACGCTATTAAATACACTAAAATGAAGCCAGTATTATTTATAGATCGTGACGGAACACTTATTCGAGAACCCGCGGATGAGCAAATTGATTCTTTTGAGAAGTTAGAATTTTATCCAAATGTATTTTCTAATTTAAAAAAGATTTGTCAAGAGTTAGATTTTGAAATTGTCATGATCACCAATCAAGATGGTTTGGGGACAGATGTATATCCAGAACACACGTTTTGGCCTGTTCACAATTTTATTCTTGATACTTTTAAAAATGAAGGTATTGTATTTGAAAAACAATTCATTGACCGCACATTTGCAAAAGACAATGCACCAACGCGAAAGCCTCAAACAGGTTTATTAACGGCATATTTTACCGAAGCTTATGATTTGGAAAACTCTTTTGTTATTGGAGATCGCTTAACAGATGTTGAGCTCGCTAAAAATTTAGGTTGTAAAGGCATTTTTATTAACGATGAGACCCATTTAGGTGTAAATGAAATTTCTGTTAAGCAAGAGGAATTAGCACCGTTTATCGCCTTAGAAACCAACCAGTGGGAAGCCATTTATGATTTTTTAAAGGCCAAACAACGCGTGGGCTCTATTGTGCGAAATACCAATGAAACTAAAATAGACATTACCGTCAATTTGGATGGTACTGGGCAAAGTCAAATAGACACTGGAATTGCCTTTTTTGATCATATGTTGGATCAAATTGCCAGACATGGTCAAATGGATTTAGATATTAAAGTGATAGGCGATCTAGAAGTTGATGAACACCACACTATTGAAGATACTGCAATTGCATTGGGAAATTTATTTAATTCTACATTAGGTTCAAAACTGGGGATTGAACGCTATGGTTTTTGTTTACCGATGGACGATTGTTTGGCGCAAGTTGCTATTGATTTTGGAGGGCGTAATTGGCTGGTTTGGGAGGCCGATTTTAAACGCGAATATGTAGGCAAAATGCCCACAGAAATGTTTATGCACTTTTTTAAATCCTTTACCGATGGTGCGCGATGTAATTTGAATATCAAAGCCGATGGCACCAACGAACACCACAAAATTGAAGCAATTTTCAAAGCCTTTGCTAAAGCCATAAAAATGGCCGTCAAACGCGATGTGAATAAAATGATTTTACCATCAACCAAAGGAACTTTAGACTAATGAACGTTATAATAATCGATTACGGCGCCGGGAATATTCAGAGTATTCAGTTTGCATTTCAACGCTTAGGTATAAACGCTAAACTCTCCAGCTCTATAGAAGAAATTTCGAGTGCAGATAAAGTAATTTTCCCTGGAGTTGGTGAAGCCAGTCAGGCGATGCAAATGCTTAAGAAATCAAAATTGGATATCTTAATTCCAAATCTGAAACAAGAGGTTTTAGGGATTTGTTTAGGAATGCAATTGTTATGTAAGCATACCGAAGAAGGTAACACCAAAGGATTAGGCGTTTTTGATGTGGATGTCAAACAGTTTTCAAACGCCGTTAAAGTCCCACATATGGGATGGAATACCATACAAAACCTAAAGTCAAGTTTACTCAAAGACATCCCAGAAGACAGTTATATGTATGCTGTTCATAGCTATTATGCAAGTATTGGAACGCAAACTATTGCCCATTCTACTTATGAACTTGAATTTTCGGCAGCATTACAATCTGATAATTTTTATGGGGTTCAATTTCACCCTGAGAAAAGCAGTAAAGATGGGGCTCAATTATTACAAAACTTTTTAAACTTATAACATGCGAATCATCCCTGCAATAGATATTATAAATGGCCAATGTGTACGCTTAACAAAAGGCGATTATAGCACAAAAAAAGTCTATAATGAAGACCCTCTAGAAGTTGCCAAAATGTTTGAAGATGCTGGTATCAAAGACCTGCATGTTGTGGATTTGGATGGTGCTAAAGCCCAACACATTATCAACCATAACATCTTAGAATCTATAGCTTCTAAAACAAATTTAAAAGTGGATTTTGGGGGTGGATTAAAATCCGATGACGATTTAAAAATCGCTTTTGAATCTGGTGCGCATCAAGTCACTGGCGGTAGTATTGCTGTTAAGAATCCTACCAAATTTTTAAAATGGCTAGAGACTTATGGTGCTGGTAAAATTATTTTAGGTGCCGATTGTTTGGATCAAAAAATAGCCATTCAAGGGTGGCAAGAAGAGAGTGACAAAGAAGTGATCGAATTTATAAATGATTTTGTGTCAAAAGGCATCTCCTACGTCATTTGTACAGATATCTCTAAAGATGGTATGCTTCAAGGGCCATCGTTTGAGTTGTATGATACGATTTTATCTACAGTCAGTCCTGTAAAACTCATTGCTTCAGGCGGTATTTCTACATTTGATGAATTACCAAAATTAGCCGAATTAGGCTGTGAGGGAGTCATCATTGGAAAAGCCATTTACGAAGGTAACATCAGTCTTAAACAATTAGAAACCTATCAATTAAACCGTACATAACTATGTTAGCCAAACGAATTATTCCATGTCTAGATATTAAGAACGGACGTACAGTAAAAGGGGTTAATTTTTTAAACCTTAGAGATGCTGGCGACCCTGTAGCACTGGCAAAACAGTATGCGGAAAATGGAGCTGATGAGCTGGTGTTTTTAGATATTTCGGCAACACTTGAATCGCGCTCTACAACAATTGATATGGTACGGCGTGTTGCAGAACAGATTGATATTCCGTTCACAGTTGGGGGTGGTGTAAGTACAAAAGAAGGCGTTGAATTACTCTTGAAATCTGGAGCAGATAAAGTAGGCGTTAACTCTGCAGCGATCAAACGGCCAGATCTCATTAACGAGCTTTCTAAGGCCTTTGGAAACCAGTGTATCGTTGTGGCTATAGATGCGAAACAAGTCGATGGAAAATGGCTTGTGCATTTGGCAGGCGGTACCATTCCAACAGATTTAGATTTATTTGAATGGGCCAAAGAGGTAGAAACACGTGGTGCAGGTGAAATTTTATTTACCTCCATGAACAATGATGGCGTAAAAACAGGCTTTGCCAATACAGCCCTTGCTCAACTTTCAGAAACAGTTAATATTCCTATTATTGCTTCTGGTGGTGCAGGGAATATGCAACATTTTGTGGATGTTTTTAAGGCTGGAAAAGCAGATGCGGCTCTGGCCGCAAGTGTATTTCACTTTGGTGAAATAGCCATACACGATTTAAAACAAGAATTACAATCAAATCAAATTAACATACGATTCTAATGGACATTAAGTATAACAATGAAGGGTTAATCCCCGCAATTATTCAAGATTCAAAAACCAAAACTGTGTTAATGCTTGGCTACATGAATGCCGAAGCAGTTTCTAAAACTTTGGAAACAAATAAGGTGACCTTTTTTAGTCGAAGCAAACAACGCCTTTGGACAAAAGGGGAGGAGAGTGGTCATTTTTTAAGCTTAAACAATTTGAAAAATGATTGTGATAATGATACGTTATTGATCCAAGCAACACCACAAGGTCCAACCTGTCACAATGGAACAGATACCTGTTGGGGCGAATCTAATACCGAATCTTTTGGGTTTTTATCAGAACTCGAAACCATTATTACCGATCGCAAAGAAAATGCATCCTCAGAAACGTCTTATGTGTCTGAATTGTTTGAGAAAGGGCTCAACAAAATTGTTCAAAAAGTAGGCGAGGAGGCGGTTGAAGTGGTGATTGAAGCCAAAGATGATAACGACGATTTATTTTTAAATGAAAGTGCCGATTTATTATTTCATTACTTAATTTTATTACAAGCCAAAGGG
>JABAYZ010000192.1 GCA_018608735.1 Flavobacteriaceae bacterium
AAGCTGGACACACGGCTTAAAGGTGGCGCGGTTAAAGCCAAGAAACAGCCAAAGTCGCGTATTGGTAAAGCCATTGCAGCTCCGCCCGTCCAAAAGCCAAATGCGGCAAAACCACAACAGGCTGCGCCAGACGCTGCAGGTGGCGGAATGCCATCAGCTGTGTCTACTGTAACATCACAGGCGAACTATGACAGGCTCAAGCGGCAGGTTGCGCAGGGGCCCATATCCAGCAGTTGAGCATTGTGGCGTCATACAGCGTCTGTGCGCAGGCTGTATGGCCCAGTGCACGTCGCTCTGCAGTCAGTGTAGCGAGCAACGGGAGTTGCTAAGTTACGCTGTGTTTTGGGGTGGAACCGTGCAGATTGCCACAAACCAATGCTAGTAGATGTTCATTGCTCAAACTGCTGGAAGGCATAGTAAAAATGGCCTATGCTTCTCATGAAAGTAAGTGGGCTGTGAGCATGAACGCTATTGAAATTGAAGAACAAGTATCTGCACTTACAGAGCTGCCATTCGACCCTGACGAATTTTCTTATGCTTTCCTCGCAGCCTTTGGAAACAAATCGACGACAATCAAGCGGTTGCGCGCAGGCGCGTCATACAAGTCTACCAATTAGCTTCTCCATCTTAGGTGCTGATTACAATGTTTGTGCCTTGAGGGTTTAATTTAGTGCCGTTTTGAGTATTATCTTTGAAGCTGATAATTCAACGAGCAGTCAAATAGGATTTTTGAATATGTCTGAAGAGCAAATCGATCAAATTGTTCAGTTTTACAAAACTAATACTATTTTTAGACTACAAAAAATTATCCCAATAATTACTGAGCGCCTGGAGGCTGAGCTTGAGAAGCATGGTATTCCCGCTCGCGTAGCAGCACGAGTTAAAAAGCCAGCGAGCCTACGGGGTAAACTTTTAAAATGGGCGAAGCCTGATTCAGGGAAGACAGAGCGGCTAAGCTCTCCGGAAGCTACGCTCCTTGAACTTAGTGATCTGGCTGCTGTTCGCGTTATGACTTATACTGAAAGTGATCGGTCTAAGGTTTATAATCTGGCCACAAAAATATTCAAAAGTCCTGATAATTTAAAAAATTTCGGAACCGAAATCTTAGAAAATTCCCCACGCATAAGACAGAATGACAAAAATCATTATCGAGCTACACACATGCAAATATGTTTGCGTGAAGAGGACCTTAGCAAAGATGATGCAGAAACTTTGATAGATTCTTGCGAACTTCAAATTACCAGCATGCTGGCGCATGTTTGGAACGAGATCGAACACGATACTATCTATAAAGAAAAGTCTGGAAAATTATCTTCCGATGAGAAAAGAGCTATTCATTCGTTGGGTCTTTTGACCCAGAGCGGTGATCACATTATCCAAAGTCTTCTTGCCTCTCGAAACATCAGGGAAGAGAAAGAAAAACGTGACAGTCAAATACAGAACGAGAGGTTTTGTGACAAAGATGAATTGTCATCGTTTATGTTGAACCATTTTGGGGAAAAAATCGGGCCCGTAAAAATGGATTTTAGTGTCGGTGCCGAAGATTTATTAGCAGGACTTCATTCAGTAGATTGGGATCATCCAAATGATATCATGACGCGTTTCACACCGAAAATCTTACTTGAAACCAGAAAAATATCAAAACGCATTATTGCAGCTCAAACAAAAGCTAATCGAACTAAATCACTTTATCGGCCTGGCACCTGTGACCTTTTCTTTGTGTCTCTTTGTGCTATCGATCTCTCTATAGCAGAAGCGGCCGTTGAGGACTTGAGTGGTAACAGTAGGGCGTCTGTTTTGCTGAAGGCCTTTAAACAACTAACGTAGGTTTACGACCTTGTGTGGGATGACATCTGATGCAGAAGATAATTACACCTTTGCAGATAGCTGACTATAAATCTAATTGGTTTCCTGGGCATAGTGTTCAGGTAGATATGGATAGTGACGGATGGGGTAAGGATTTTTGTAAAACGCATTTTGAACAACACGCGTGGTCTTTTTCTAAACATACTGAGCCAGACGATAGTCACACATTCTATTTCGAAGACAAGTTTGCTGCAGAAAAATTTACTGCTCAATATAATCAACGGAATCCTCGCTTTCATTCCGTTGATGAACCTCTGTATACAGACGAAGAGTTACAGGAGCAGATTGCGCTTTTTGAACACAAAATTGTTGATATTTCTGCTTTGATTGAAAAACACAAAGCCAATGATGAATTAAAAACTGCAGAAGCATGTGAAAAAATCAAACAAGTTTATGAGAATGAGCTGCATTATGTTCTGACGGGTGAGAGAGTTAAATTGCCTTGGGAAGACGACCTTTTTGCTGATGATTAATCAAAAAGTTAAGTATGAAAGATCGTTTAGTAGTATTTGGATATGATTGGTGAGTAAAAATCGTCAAAATAAGACTACTACTTCATTGGAATTAATGATCGAAAATCACTCCACCATCTAAAAACCAGTGCTACATTCGTTTTAATTTGTCTATCCAAGCCTCGACTATCATGACCATCGCTAAAGTATCTAGTTCACAGTATTTTAGCAAAGCCCTCTTCAATTCTTCACGCTCATAATCAGACATGACTTCAAACTGCATTCGAGCATAGGCCATCAACGCAGCACCGCCGTTTTTTAATTCGTTATCTTGTGAAAGTAATACAACCTGTTGCTCGAGGTGCTCTTCAAATAGTTTTGGTAGCAGTCCGTATGGGTCTGAAACAAAACCGTCGTCAGAACGTTTTATCCAAGTCTGATGCTTGAAATTCTTACTAGGTATGCCTTTCGCACTACCGTATATTGGCTTGCTGTACTTGGATTGTAAAAAATCAGAACGATTTAATATGCTCGGCAATACATATTTGATTGAATTAGACCCATTGGTACGAGGGTCAAAATAAAACTTTTTAACCACTTCTAGTAAGTCGATCATTGCTCTTTCACCCAGCCAAACGTCTTCCGATTTTTTTGGTGATTGAGTAATGGATTTAATGAATGCGGTTAAATCTTTCGCATCGTGAGGCGGCTTAGCATCGGTTTGAAGCTGCTTGATTATAAGATTAAGGTAAGTATTTTCATGATTTGAATACTTAAATATTGATCCATCATCCTGTGATAATTCTTCTTTAAGAGCTCTCACAAAATCATAGTTAGGAAAATATCCTGGCTCCACATTCAGGAACTCGCCAGCATGTCTTACTGTGCCATCTCTATCCAAGGTGTGATGTGAAAATTGGAATGCAATTCCCTCATATGGCGCGCGATTAGCCCCAAATGGAATGGCAACCATAGTTGTTTCGAAGTCAATAAAATGCAGTGGGTATACCCAGTTATCCACTTCTTGCTTAAGCCCATTAAGATCTAAATATTCGGTGTCATCATTATCTTTTGCTTTCTGAACTTGAAGCCACTGTCTTTCAGAATTGGATAAACCGTAAGCTGCTGAAGAAACATTTATGTCTTCTTCAGTAAGATCGCTTAAGCTTATAATTCCTTCATCAATAAATTTTTGTTTTCCCCTGAAATTCCATAAATCAAAAACAGTTGGTTTTTCAAAAATTGACGGATCCACACCGAGTATTCTAGTGAAACATTCTGAGCGGCCATCTTGTTTGCCGATCAATTTATCATCCTTAGTGCACACAAATTCACATTGACCACAATGTGTACCCAGTTGGGATTGGATTAGTTGTCCATGCTCACATGCAGATGAGAACCTTCGAACCATCTGATCAAAAGTTTCCTCAACTCTTAGACCGTGGTCAGTTGATGTGAAAATGCCGGTACAAATATTATCTACATTTACCGAAGTTAAAATTTTTGGGCTTAAGTGAACTTTGAGTATATCACCTTCTACTTGAACTTGTTTTCGTCCATTTATCTCATGTACCCTAAATTTTTGGTTTAAACCTGATGCAGCTATCCGTTTGGATTTATCGGCCAGCATCAAGTTAGCTGCGATCGAGTGGCCTGGGAGAGCACGTGAACAAACCCACTTTTGGAAGGCAACATCATATAGATACTTCTTCCAAATCGAGTTCGGCGCTCCATCTCTTTTTAAAAATTGTGAAGGTTGGTTGCCATCAACTGATTTAGCTTTGACTTCATGAATTTTAATCAGATGGCCTTTTTTTTCCAGAACATCGATGCGAATAAAGCAATTTTCATATTTTATTGCAGCTTCAAATATAGTGACGTTTTCGTTTTTAAGAAGTTCACTAGTCTGGTTCACCGCTTTTGTGGCGTCTAACGTTACAATATTAACGCCGTCTGGAAAATACTGTTTAGCCAACTCTCCAACTTGAAACCCACCTTCTGCTAGTGCTGCCAGGAAGGTGTCTTCTACTGATTGATTGGCATAATTTTTATCTGCCATGTAAAATAATTTGGTCGGACAGGTTAGGGCTGTTATAAACCTACTTTTCGTTAGCCGCATGTTTACACCCTTCCGCTTTGGTTTAAAAATCCCTCATTATAATCGACATTCGATTGCACGTGGGTAGCAAGACCTATGACTGTGTTAAAAGGTGAATTAGTAGAGGTATATTGAACCCTAAGAAATTCTAATTCTTTATTTGTCGCGTTAATGGTTCTTTAACAACTGAGACACAGTTTCTTCTAAATGAGCGACACGCTCTGATAAAGTCGGTCTTCGCCGATCATCCGGGTGGTCATTTCGACTGCCAGCAGGAAGTGAGTCAGTCCAGTACCCGGTTTCCTTGAGATAAGCTTCGACTGCCCCTGCAATAACTCCGTTACGGCTCTCATTGGGGTTGGCTGCTAAGTAATGTTCGAGGGCATCCATGCGCCTAGCACCTAGCCTAATAGAAATAGGTTTGTCAGTCATCTTACTTCACTCCTGTTTGCCAGGTATAATACGTAATCAGAAAAAAGTAACACAAATTTGTTGTAATACGTCTTACGTGTTACTATATGTAAGTTGAAGCAGAAGAATGAGTCGCAAAATAACTGAGAAGCCAAAATTTTATCATTTTGCGAACGTGTCAGAAGGAAACAAAATGTACGACATAATCCCGGATATTCATGGACAGGCAGGTAAATTAAAAAGTGCTCTAACATCGCTCGGATATGAGCAGAAGAATGGAGCATGGCGTCATACCGATCCCAAACGAACATGCGTGTTCTTAGGGGATTTTATAGATAGGGGGCCGGACAATGAAGCGGTTATCGACATTGTTCGTTGTATGGTCGATGCGGGTACTGCTTATGCGATAATGGGTAATCATGAGCTCAATGCAGTCCATTTCCACACCAAAGACCCGAAAAGTGGCGAGCCTGCGCGCGCGCACTCTGCTAAAAACCTTAAGCAGCATGCCAGTTTTCTTCAAGAATTTCCGCTGGAAGCCCCTAAAACGACTGAGGCTATTTCATGGATGATGACCTTACCGCTTTTTATTGAGTTTGATACTTTTCGCATTGTTCACGCCTGTTGGAACGAAGCTGTAATAGGTGAGTTGTTGAAAGTAACCAAAAATGGCAGGCTGACTGATGAGCAATTTCTCTCAGCTGCTAACAAGAAAAGCCAGCTATTTTCTTTAGTTGAAACGACCACCAAAGGTCCTGAGGCCACGTTACCTGATGGTCACCTCTTTCATGATAAAGAGGGACATGGCCGTTCGGAAGTTCGGCTCCAGTGGTGGAATAGCGCCGCATCCACTTGGAAAGAGATAGCAACCTCAGTTCCTGACTTAAATCAATTGCCAGATAATAATCTCCCTGCATCGATTAAACAGAGCGTATATCCAGCAAAGTCTAAGCCAGTTTTCTTTGGTCATTATTGGATGACTGGAAAACCAGTACTTCAAGCTAAAAATGCCCTTTGTTTAGATTACTCCGCGGGTCGGGACGGGCCTTTGGTTTCCTATAAGTTCGATCCAAAATTGACCTCATTGGATTTAAAAAATTTAACAATGCATGACTGATCAGTTTCAAATAAAAAATGAAAGGTGTTAAATGTCTAAGAAAAAGAGAATGGAACGCAGGAAAAGCGTAGAAGATAAACCTGTTTGGGCTGTAGTGTTGCACGACGTTTGGGACCACGAAAAGTTAATACTGACTGATGCGATGACTTACGAACAAGCTAAAATCGAATTGGGTAAAAAAAACTTGAAAGATAATAATGAAATATCCTATTACTCAATTGAGCAAATCAAGACAGTTAATCATGATTTGTCATCATAATTCTGCAGCTAGACATGGACTACCTGGTTTAACCGGGACTATATCAATGATTGTTAATTTTACTGGTGGTAGTTAAACCCAAATGTTAGATTTTTTTGTGAAGAGGGTACTGTCAGATAAAACTAACTTGAGACGGGGCGGGCTGTTTCGTAGCCTC
>JABAYZ010000064.1:0-385 GCA_018608735.1 Flavobacteriaceae bacterium
TTGTAGTACAAAAATACGTTGATATTATACATATAACAAATTCTATTTTAGAGATGCCCCAAAGCTCTATAATATTTAGTCGAAAATATTGATGAGGGCTCTTGTTTTGAAACGAATTTATTTTATGTGGCTAAAATCTAGTGGTGTAGCAAATTTTGCGTCTTTTGCGAATTTTTTACCCAATAGATCTTTATAGTATTTTGGGTGAATTCCGTTTCCTGGACGGACTGAACGAATATTTTCTTCCGTAATAATATCTCCTTTTTTCACGTCTTTAGTAATAAAAAGTGAGCGAGAAGCGAGTTTAGATAAACTAGTTGCTTTGCTTCCAATATTGTAGGATACTTTTCCTATTGCCTTTTCTGCGTCCCTTACAGATTTAACC
>JABAYZ010000064.1:395-37836 GCA_018608735.1 Flavobacteriaceae bacterium
ATTTGAGAAAATTCCTCAACATCTAAAGAAAAAGAAGCGTCAGCACCGCCAACAGATTTATCTAAAATGAAATGTTTTTCAATAACTTTAGCTCCTAATGCAACTGAAACGGTTGGCACTATTGTTCCTAAGGTATGGTCTGAAAGGCCGGGTATTACCTGAAATGTGTCAGCGAAATTGTTCAATGTTTTAAGGTTAGCGTCTTCAATTGGAGCTGGATATGAGGTGGTACATTTTAACAAAACAATATTGTTGTTCCCTACATTCCTGCACGTTTGAATCGCCAAATCAATGTCAGAAATGGTGGCAATTCCTGTACTAATTATTATTGGTTTGCCGGTTTTAGCACATTTTTCAATTAACGGAATGTCTAAAATTTCTGGAGATGCAATTTTATAGGCAGGGGTATTCAGGCTTTCTAAAAAGTCTACTGCGGTCAAATCAAACGGAGATGAAAAACAAACTAAGCCTTCCTCCTTTGCTACCTCAAACAGTCTTTCATGCCATTCCCAGGGCAAATGCGTTTCGGTATAAAGTTCGTGTAAATATTTACCATCCCATTGCGTCCCATGATTTACTAAAAACGCTTCATTTTTTACATCTAGTGTAATTGTATCTGGCGTAAAGGTTTGTAGCTTAATCGCATCTGCGCCTGTTTTTTTTGCGGCTCGAATGGTTTCTATGGCTATGTTGATGTCTTTTCCGTGATTCGCAGAAAGCTCAGCAATAATAAAGCATGGATTACTCCCACCTATTTCCGTATTTCCTATGTGTATATTTTTCATTGTTTTAACTTATAAACTCGTTAAATCCTTTATAAAATGTTCGTCCTTCTTTAGCCGCTTCGTAAGGTTCTAATTCCATATTTAGCTTGTCTTGAATTGACCATTCTAAATCTTTAAAACCAAACATATGTCTAAACAAAACAGTGCTTGAAAACCGAGGGTTTATTTCAAAAACAACGGGGCCTTTTTCTGTTAACCTTAATTGTACATTTATAGATCCCTCAAGGTTGATTTCAACTGCTAAATTTCGTAACAAATTATTAATTTGTTCATTATTAATAATTTCGCCATAACCACTATAGCCACTCGTTAATTCTCTTTTGAAAACAAGCGTTCTTATTTCTCGTTTTTTACTTCTAAAAACGCCGCATGTGAATTCTCCTTGGTTACCCTCTAAAAACTCTTGTGCAATGAAATCTGAATGTTTCGATTTGACATAATTATAGTCCTCTAAATTTTCAACTTTGTAAATCGATGAACTTCCCGATCCTGTTCTCGATTTTAAGATTACTGGAAACTTAGGCACACGTTCATCGGCAACTGATATCGTTTCTGGAAAAGGTAGATTATTGGATTTTAAAAAATTAACGGTCTCCAATTTATCAAATCCAATTCTTAAGGCTTCGGAGGAAGCTGTGAGCATTTTAGCCCTTCCTATCGCTTTTAAATTATCTGTGTCTGAAAAATACCTCAGCTCTGGTTCTGACATTGGAATAATATAATCAATTTTATTGTCTTCGACAAAGGATTCTAAATTTGGAAGATAGCCTGTGTCAGTGTATGGTAATCCTTTAAAAAAATTTGAATAGATAAACTTGCCCGCATTCTTTTCTGAAATATCACAACCATATAATTCATCTACTAATGCACTTTTGTTTAGTATTTTACCTATGCTTTGTCCAATATCTCCCCCGCACCCTGTGACTAATATATTAATTTTCATGATTCTTGTTATTTCTTTTTAATACCTTAAACAGATATTCCTTTTCTTCATTAAACTCTTTTAACTCATTAATAACACCTTCTACATTATAAGGTGTGTTTTGGGGGGTATAAACCCCGTTCTGAGTGTTTATAATACCCCAGTTGGCAATTCCTCCAACTGTGCGAGATTGTCCAACAGAGCCTACATTTACAAGAAACGAATTCTTGCCTTTATAAATCATAGGATAGTGTGTGTGACCATTAAAAACGTAGTCAATATTTTCTATATCATTTGCCTTTAAAACTTCTAAGGGGGCATCAGGATATATGTACTGATCCTTATCGTTTGGAGACCCATGACATAGTAGAAAAGACATGTCGTCTTTTGTTACAGTCTTTTGTTCTGGTAATTCTTTAATTTCGTTTATAAGTGTTTCAGTAAAATGTGTTTTATAGTACGAAAAACAAGAGCCATACTTGTTATTGATTTCTTTTTGTCGTGGTTCTGATGCGCTTAAGTATTCTAAAAAAAGACGTTCATGGTTACCAGAAATCATATCAAAAGACCAGTCGTGAATAAGTTCAAAGACTTCTATAGCGCGATAAAAATAGCCTAATTGATCCCCTAACAAAAATAAATGATCTACTCCCTGTCTTTTTGCCTCCTCAAGCACAGTGCGCAAAGCAATGTAATTCCCATGTATGTCTGATAATACTCCTATTTTCATACTATAAAATATTATATGTGCTTACAATTTCCAATGCGACTTCCTGGGCTGATTTCAATTGATTTGTCTTGTGGATCTCTTTAAAAAGCTCAACATTTGGCATTATTTTTTTTGTTTTACTTCTTATATTTTTTTGCATGTCCGTATCCATCACGCCAGGGTCTAGATTGTGCACTTCAATGTGTTTATTGTGTTCTTCTTGTAGTTTTAGCGTATTAAAAAACATCTCGTTAGCCGATTTTGTACTACAATAAATACCCCATCCAATTATTGGCCTTTTTGCAGCTCCACTAGAAATATTAAAAATTCTAATGCGCTTAGATTTATTGTTTTTTATAATATTATTCGCTAACAATAGTGGCGCAATTGTATTGAGTTGAACGGCTTTTACTATAGATTCATCATCAAAGTTACCAATAGATTCGATTGGATTTATGCTTGCGGCATTATTAATAAAAATCACTTCTTTAAATTGAGACGAATAGTAGTTGTTTAGTTTAAGTTCCTCTTCGACATTATTGAGTTTAGATAGATCTTTCTTTATAAAAATAACATGCTTATTCTTTATTTTTATTTGTTCGTCATTAAAATTTCTTGAAATAGCGATCATAGTAATCTTCTCCTCTGATAAGAATACATTAAAAAAAGCATTCCCTAACCCTTTATTTACACCTGTTATAATAACTAGTTTTTCCATAAAATATTTCGCCTAAACCTCTTTTATAATAACGCGAGAAAACGTTTTTTTTGTTCTCCGTCTATTATTGATTTTTGGTTGTTAATTTGATTTCCAATTTCTTTTTTTGTTAATGCTTCAATTTTGTTTGGGAGCGTATCAAAATTAAAATTACGTAAATCTTCCATTCCAAAAAAGACTTCTTTTGTCTTTATTCCGTTATAAAAATCTATTTGATTTTGAACAAAAAATCCTGTATAGGTTAGCATTTTTACTGTGATAACCTCGTATAGTATTGTACTTGCTGAAACAAAAGAAATGTTAGATTTATGCATAAGGTTGTTAAGCGTCTTTTCATTTAAATTTTTATGTACCTCTATCTTTTTAATTTTGTTCGCAATTTCATAAATTTGTTTATGGCTATAGGCACCACCAACAACAACGTTAATCTTTTTAATTTTTTCTATATTTAATATTGCCTGAACCGTTTTGAAAGTAAAATCAAAATAATCCGAGCCGCCATAACAAACAAATGCAGTGTCTATATTAGAGGGCTTTTTCTCTTGTTTAGCCGAAGCTAAAAAACTAGGTCTCAATATTGCATAATCCGCGCCCAATCCAAAAAATGTGTACGGTTCGCTAGTAAAGGTTTTCTTATTTACATTTGGTGAGTGATTCACCACGATATCAGCATACATGTGTTCTATTGCTAGATCATCTATATAAATTAAAAAATAGCCAAGTTCTTTTATTGTTTTTTGATAGGTGCTTGTAAACTGATACCCATCTGATATAATAATATACTCATTATGTGAGAACTTTTTATTTATCCAAAAAGGTTCCTCGCTTATATCTATTTCCTCAGGAATTATTTTTAATGTATAATTCCTTGGAATAATACTTAAAACAGAGCTCTTCTTTGTTAAAAACACAAAATCAAACTGCTCTTTATAAATCTCTACGAGGGCAAATAAGCGGTATAAATGTCCTAAACCAGATTCAGCAGTTCCATCGGCTCTAAAAAGTATCTTTTTTGTCATTAATTTAGACGCTTAAATCCTGAATGACAGACGGGACCCTCTAATAAATTATCAATATTTTTAAGGTCTTTATTACATTCTGAAATTGTTTTATAAATCCCATCTAAGGCATCAAAATAGTTTGTGATATGCTCGTCTTTATGTTCTGTACATGCATAGAAATTTGTACTTGCTAGGAAACCTTTTTTAAGCATTTCTTGAGTTACAAATGTTTTATACTTCATGGCGTCCTTAGCGTTAAAACTATAGGTGCATAACGACGGAATTCCTCCTAAGGATATCGATAAATCATGTGTTTCTGCTAATGACTTCCATCCGTTTTGTATTTTTTTTCCTTGCGCTGTTATAATATCCCATGAGTTCATTTTCTCCATCACTTCAAGCGTTTTTAGCGCTGCAGTTGGGCCAATACGTTCGGTCCAAAAGGTGCTGCTAATAAACGTGGTTTGCGCGGCCTCCATAACAGCCCTTCTTCCAACTACTGCGGTGAGTGCATACCCATTTCCAATCGTTTTCCCATACATGGCCATGTCGGGTTCTACCTTGAATTTCTGATAGATTCCACCATAAGTTTCTCTGAAACCAGAAGTGCATTCGTCAAAAATCAACACAATATTTAGGGATGTTGCCAGATCTCTCACCTTTTGAAGGAAATTATCTTCGGGGCCAACATTTCGCATGACTTCCATTTTTATAACCCCTATATCTTTGCTATGAACAATTTCAAGGAGCTCTTCGAAGTTATTATAATGGAATGGAAATACAGAGTTCTTTAAGTTTTTAGGAACACCATTAGGGTTCAATCCAGGGATTAAATGACCTGATAAGTCATCACCTCCATTATGATTGGCAGATAAATACCAATCGTGCCATCCATGATAACCACATATGGCAACATTGTCTTTTCCAGATGCAGCTCTTGCTATTCTAATCGCAATGGAATTTGCCTCTCCTCCACTTCTTGCAAATCGAACCATATCTGCCCAGGGATTAATCTCGACTAATTTTTCTGCAAGCGCAACTTCTTCTGGACAATTCAAAGTGCTCATATTACCGCTTTTTACGGTCTCTATAACTGCATTGTCTACTTCCTCATTGCCATAGCCTAAGGTGTTTGTTCCTATGCCCATAATACACATATCTGTATATTCTTTTCCATCTAGATCCCAAACTTTACATCCTTTGGCTTTTGAATAGTATGACGGCCAGTTGTCCGGTAAAAACATCTCAGGACGCTTTGATAATAACATAGTTCCTCCAGGAATCAATGTTTTGGCTTTGTTGTAAAGGTCTTGACCTGTTCTTTTGCTCATAGTTTCAAAAAAATAGTTATTGATGCTAAGTTACTAATTGTTTTTGTCTTGATTGATGGATTTTTGATATCCTTCATTTCTAACAATCGTATTGTTAAGGGCTTTTATCTCATGATTGTTTAAGTAATAATCCGCATACGTTTTCCAGTCTTGGTCAAACCCAAGAGCTTCAATGATCTTTTTTATAACTTCAAAATCTTGAGGCTCGTCAACCGTTAATCGGACATGATTATAGTTTTGTTCTAAACCGTGGTTGTTGGATTTAAAGAGCGTACCCCCTTTATAAGTAGAATTGTTTCTAATGTAGGGAGAGACATGTTCTCTATCTGATTTAAGCGTTGTATTATTCCACGCTTTTTCAAGTGCAGAAAATTTAAACACTTCTATATCCTGTCCATCTGGATAACGTTCTTCAAAAACATTGGCATAATAATCAAGATTTTGCAGCTTTGCTTGGACAATAACTTCATCTAAAAGTTTTGGATCTATTAGAGGGCAATCAGAAGTTAGGCGTACAATAAATGTTGGTTTGATTTTTTTCACTGTTTGATAAAACCGATCTAGTACGTCATTTTCACTCCCCCTAAAGTGTTTGATGTTTAAGGTTTCTGCTAACTGCGCAATGACATCATCTGCTTTTTGACTTGTGGTAGCAATATAAATATCATCAACTTCTTGCGCTTGTTTTATGCGATCGATGTGAATTTGAAGTAGTGTTTTGTCTTGAATTTTTTTTAAGACTTTATTTGGCAATCGCGTAGATCCTGATCTTGCTTGGGTGATAACAATAACATCCATATTAACTCCAGTTTGAAGGGTTTAACAGTTCAATTTCTTTTACATCAATCGCATCAATTAAATGATGAGGAATCGCCTGTTCATCTTTACACGAATTTATATTATCAACAAGTTGTTTTGCGGTTTCTACTCCAATCAAAACGCGGTCAATGTATTTTTTTTGCAAAACATATTGCAAAGCTAGTGTTTGTGTATTAATTGACGTAGCATTTTTTATGCTTTCCAGTGTATCCAGATGTGTTATTAACGGCTTCAAAGTTGCTAATATTTTACTTTTTGGCTTAAAAAACAGCCCTTGTAAAAACACCGAACGCGTGTGCACTTCAATGCCCTTACGCTTTGCTTCTTTTAGAAAAACACTTCTTTTAGAATCATTGTCAAATAAGTTAAATGGTATCTGGATAAAATCAAAACCATCATAGTTGTTTAATATATCTTCTATTTCATTATTACCATAAAGTGAAATCCCAGCTTTTGAAACAAGCCCTTCTTTTTTTGCTAATACTAATTTATCATATAGCCCACCTCTAGCTTTAAAGCTTGGATAGTTATGAAACATATACCCAAAAAGTTGATCGCTATTTAAAACTTTACAATTATGGGCAACATGGGTAATAAAATTTTCAGGGGTAATCTCTGCATTGCTAGCGAGTTTAGAGATAATTTGAAACTTTTTATTTGGGAATTCGTTTTGGAATTTTCCTATAATTTCTTGAGAGTTACCATAAGCTTCAGCGGTATCAAGGGTCCGTATTCCATTGTCAAAAGCAGCCTCTAAAATTTTAAAAGCTTCTTCTAATGATGGTTTTCCATGTGGATTATTAATTCCATAATCTAACCCTAGTTGGACTGTTCCTAAAATAATTTTTTCAATCATTGTTTTTTACCATTCGGATAGTGTTACACATCTTGTTGTCGTAAATCCCTACATTTTCAATGATAGATTCTGTTTCGAAACCTAATTTTTCATAGAGATTTATAGCTCCCCTATTTCTGTCAATGACTCCTAAAGTGATTTTAGAGAGTTTAAGCGTATTAAAGCAATAATCGATAATGGTTTTAGAGGCTTCTTTAGCATAGCCTTTACCCCATTCGTTACAATCTCCCATCAATATTCCGTATTCCCCAGAATTGTTTTCTAAGTTTATAGGATCAATTTTTATGTTTCCAATATGCTTTTGTGAGCCTTTAATATGGATGGCCCAAAACAAAATATTTTTTTGTTCTTGTTCAATTAAAAAGGTTTCTAATTTATGTAATGTATAATCGCCTCCAGACTCTAAATATGTATTAACCTTGGTGTCATTAAGCCAATTTACATAGGTCATCGAAAGGTGTTTTGTTGAAAGTCTTTCATAATAAAGCCTTTCTGACTCTAAATATTTTGCTTTCATTTTACAAAAGTTAATACCTTTTCAATTACAAATGCTTGTTCTTCATCTGTTAGAGTCGGATACATTGGTAAACTGATGCATTTAGAATAATATATTTCTGAGTGTCTCAAATCTGCGCTGTTGTACCCTATTTCTTTATAATAGGGTAAGGTATGCACGGGGATATAATGTATTTGGGCAAAAATTTGATACGTTCTTAAAAAGTCATATAACCCTTTTCTGTCTTCAACTTCAATGATAAATAAATGATGTGCATTTAAGGCACCGTCTTGTAGGTTTTGAAATTTTATAAGTCCTTGAAAAGCGTTTTTATAATTTTTGGCGATTTCGTTTCTTCTAGCGACGCCAGCGTTATTTTTTGCAAGTTGAGTAATCCCTAAGGCTGATTGTATATCCGTTAGCCTGTAGTTAAACCCTAATTCCTGCATTTCATAAAACCATCCGCCATGGTCTTCGGACATCTGTTCTTTGGTAATCCCATGTGACCTTAAAGATATTAGCTTTTTATAAAGTGCTTCGGAATTTGTAGTGACCATCCCGCCTTCCCCACATGCGATGTGTTTTACAGGGTGAAATGAAAATATACCTATATCAGCAAAGTTTCCATTTCCGCACAGTTGTTTCTTGTTTTTTGAATCTGTAAAATAGCCTCCTGGAGCATGGCAGGCGTCCTCTATGATCCATAAATCGTGTGTGTTGGCTAACGCTTTAAACGCTTCTAAATCTACGGGGAGACCTGCAAAATCAACAGGAATAATACCCTTAAAAAACCCTTTAGGCTTGCTCTCAATAAGCGTTCTCGTGCTTTCTAAACACAGTGTGTATGAGTCTGGGTCAATGTCTGCAAACCAAACTTTGCCACCCGCATATCGAACACAGTTAGCGGATGCCGCAAAGGTGATTGGGGTTGTAATAACCCGTTCTCCTTTTTTTAAACCAAGTGCCAAAACAGCTAAATGCAATCCTGAAGTGGCGTTGTTTACTGCAACTGCATATTTCGCCCCTACATATCCCGCGAACTTATCTTCAAACTCTTTAACTTTTGGGCCTTGCGTTAAAAAATCTGCAGAAAGTGTTTTTACAACTGTTTCAATATCATTTTGGTCTATATGTTGTCTTCCGTAGGGTATGGGTTTCATTATACTGTAAAATTAGAGTCTACATGTTCTTTTATCAAATTCCTAAGGCTTTCAATCGTTTCCCAGTGCTCATTATCACCTGAATTATAACTAAACCCAAGAGGCGCTTTTTTAGCATCAAAAGTCTCTAAAAATTCACTTAATTTCCATGAATGGGTCGCAGGTAATATGACATAATACTTCCCTAAATCATAAGTATAAAATGAATCTGAAGGGGTAATCATCTCCTCATGAACTTTTTCTCCAGGTCGGATGCCCACTAATGGCTTCTCACAGTCTGGGCCTATAGCGTTTGCTACATCCATTATTTTATATGAGGGTATTTTAGGGACAAATAATTCTCCTCCCCAAGCATGCTCAAGTGCATGCATTACCATATCAACTCCGCCTTGCAACGAGATGTTAAATCGTGTCATGTTGGGATCAGTAATGGGTAATTTATTTTCTTCTTTCTTTTTATTGATGAAAAACGGAATTACAGAGCCATTAGAACCCATAACGTTTCCATATCGAACGACGGAGAAACGAATGGGATTATTTCCTTTGATGTTGTTCGCTGCTATAAATAATTTATCAGATGTTAATTTAGTCGCTCCATATAAATTTATTGGGGCACAAGCTTTATCGGTTGATAACGCGACTACGCGTTGAACGTTGGTTTGAAGACAGGCTTCAACAACATTTTCAGCGCCTCCTATATTTGTTTTTATACACTCCCCTGGGTTATACTCAGCAATGTGCACATGTTTCATCGCAGCAGCATGAATCACGTAATCAACATCCTGAAAAGCTCTCGTTAGGCGTTCTTTGTCCCTTACATCCCCTATGAAATAACGCATTTGCGGGTGTTTTTCAATGGGAAACTCTTGAGCCATTTGAAACTGTTTTTGTTCATCTCTTGAATAAATAATGAGTCTTCTTGTTTCGGGATATTTAGCAAGTATATGGCGTGTGAGTGCTTTGCCGAGAGATCCTGTCCCTCCAGTAATTAATATTGATTTTTTGTTTAAATCTAGCATTGTTATTATTGTAATTTAAATTGATTTTAATTGCCCTTTTTTAATTCTTTGTTTGCATCAGGTTTTCTAAAACCTCGTTATATTTTAACCCAACTAAAGCGCTTCATTCAGACCAAAAAAACTATTGATCTCCGTTGCTTTAACAATAACACAAACTCGATAAATGCTCTCAAAATTAATTGAACTATTTTGTGTATATACAACTGAAGATGCAACTATTGAATTCCTTGAAATACTAAAAATTTCTCCTTTGGTGTTGTCAGATGCTACTTCTTCTATGTTAAACCTCTGTTTCCTCTAAGTTGTATCACTCGGAATAGCGACCTCCTTAATGATAAATTCCTTTTTGATTTCAGTCTCTAAGAGTTTCATTTCTTTTTACAAGAAAAATCAAAGTGCACCATTAAAATTAAGATTGATTTTTTCCTGTTTTAAATATTAGATTTGGGGTATAAATACCAATTATACAATTTATTTACTCCTTCTGCAAGGCTTACTTTATATTTCCAGCCTAAGTTCTGTAATTTAGAAACATCAGTTAATTTCTTTAAAGTCCCGTCTGGCTTGTCCGAATTAAACACTAACTCACCTTTAAAATCAATTGTTTTTTTTATGGTTACTGCTAATTCTTTTATAGAAACATCAATACCCGTTCCAATATTTATGTGGGTATTTCTAATTTCTTTTTCAGTGAGGTTGTAAGTGTTAGAGAAATTTCTGTTTTGCATTAAAAACACACAGGCGTCAGCCATGTCTTCGCTCCATAAAAATTCGCGTTTTGGAGTACCCGTTCCCCAAACCTCTACACTGTCAGCTGAGACTCCAAAGCGACTTAAATAGGTTTTAGCTTCTTCTATGCTAGCAGCGTTTAAATCGCTAACTACAGCGTCATAATTTGATTCACTTAACAACTTTGCTAAATGAATTTTTCGAATAAGGGCTGGTAATACATGAGATGTTTCCAAATCAAAATTATCATTTGGCCCATATAAGTTGGTCGGCATCACGGAAATAAAATTAGTGCCATACTGTAAATTATAGCTTTCGCACATTTTGATTCCTGCTATCTTAGCAATTGCATAAGGCTCGTTTGTGTACTCTAAGGGATTGGTTAATAGATACTCCTCTTTCATCGGCTGAGGACATTCCTTAGGATAGATACAGGTGCTTCCTAGGAACATTAATTTTTTAGCCCCATGAACATAACTTTGATGAATTACATTGTTCTGAATCATCATGTTTTCATAAATAAAGGCGCCACGATAGGTGTTATTTGCCTCTATTCCTCCAACTTTAGCTGCTGCTAAAAACACATACTCAGGCTGTTGGTTTTTAAAAAAATCTTGTACAGCTAATTGATCCGTAAGATCCAATTCATTGTGTGTTTTGGTAACAATATTAAAATACCCTTTTGAATTGAGGTTTTTAATAATCGCACTCCCAACTAATCCGCGATGGCCCGCAACATATATCTTCGCATTTTTATCCATAAATTATTCGAAATAATTTTTGACTGCAAAGCCGCCATCCTTTAAATATTGTTGTTTTTGCATCAGCTTCAAGTCGCTGGTCATCATATCTTCTACTAAATATTTCAAATCATATTTAGGAACCCATCCTAACTTTTCTTTTGCTTTGGTAGCGTCGCCTATTAGCAATTCCACTTCTGTTGGTCTGAAGTATTTAGGGTCAACAGACACAACTTCTTTACCTATTTCTAGTGAATACATTTCATTGGTAGACGATTTTATATATCCTTTTTCCTCGATTCCTTCCCCTTTAAATTCTAATTCAACCCCTACATGATGAAAGCACATTTTAATGAAATCTCTAACGCTTGTTGTTTTTCCTGTGGCGATCACCCAGTCTTCCGCTTCATCAGCTTGTAAGATCATCCACATCATTCGAACATAATCTTTAGCATGGCCCCAATCTCTCTGAGCATCTAAATTTCCTAAATACATTTTATCTTGTAGACCCATCGCAATTTTTGATGTTGCTCTAGTGATTTTTCGAGTGACAAATGTTTCTCCTCTAACTGGAGATTCATGATTAAATAAAATTCCATTACACGCATAAATGCCATAAGCTTCTCTATAATTAACCGAAATCCAATAGGCGTACATTTTTGCAACAGCATATGGGCTTCTTGGATAAAATGGAGTCGTTTCAGTTTGTGGAACTTCCTGAACCTTCCCATATAACTCTGATGTAGAAGCTTGATAGATCCTAGTCTTCTTTTCGAGGCCTAAAAACCTGATAGCTTCCAATAATCGTAAAGTTCCAATACCATCAGCATTGGCGGTATACTCTGGCATTTCGAAAGAAACCTGAACATGACTCATCGCTGCAAGATTATAAATCTCGTCAGGCTGTACCTCTTTAATAATTCTAGTAAGGTTGGTGCTATCTGTTAAATCTCCATAATGAAGAAATAAATTTCTATTCTCCACATGAGGATCCTGATAAAGGTGATCAATTCTAGCGGTGTTAAACAAGGATGCTCTTCTTTTTAGCCCATGAACCAAGTAGCCTTTTTTCAAAAGAAATTCACTCAAGTAAGCGCCGTCTTGCCCTGTTACTCCTGTTATAAGTGCTACTTTTTTTTGTGCCATTATATTATCAATTTTCAATTAGTTTTTTTAAACTTATTTGCCAGTTAGGTGGATGTATATTAAATTCCTTTTCAGCTTTCTCTGTGTCTAAAACACTGCTTTTAGGACGATTTGCTGCTACTGGGTACTGGTGTGACAAAATAGGGATTAAACTCACTGGGAGGTTGTGTGATTCAAAAATCGCTTTTGCAAAATCATACCAACTGACCGCACCTTCATTGCTATAATGGTAAAGGCCAAAGCTCTTTGTATTAGAGGAGGTAATTTGTAATATAAGGTCTGCTAAATCTCCTGCGTATGTTGGCGACCCTATTTGATCGCTAACGACGCTTATTTCATCACGTGTTTCGGCAAGTCGAAGCATCGTTTTCATGAAATTAGCACCATGCTCAGAATATAACCAAGATGTTCTAATGATGAAATGGTGTTCTAGAATTTCTTGTATCTCAGCTTCTCCTTTCAACTTAGAAGCCCCATACACACTAATTGGCTTTGGTATATCGGATTCAGTATACGGATCTGTTTTTTGTCCATCAAACACAAAATCGGTTGAAATCTGAATTAAAATTGTATCATTTTCTTTACAAACGAGTGCTAAGTTTTTTGGGCCCAGAGCATTAATTTGAAATGCCTTGTCAACTTCGGTTTCTGCTTTATCAACAGCAGTGTAGGCCGCACAATTAATACAATAATCGAAACTTGGATTGGCCTTGAAAAACGCCTCTACTTGGCTCAGATCACAAATATCTAGTTCTTGATAATCGGTATAGATAATATTTAGGTTATCATACTGCTTTTCAATTGCCTTAATACAATTCCCTAATTGTCCATTACTTCCTGTCACCAATACATTCATCATAGAATTACATTTGAAAGTGTTGATAATAGTAAATCTTTTTCTGAAACAAGTATATCTTCTTTTGGTAATTTCCAATCAATCCCCAGAGAAGGGTCGTCATATCGAATTCCTCCCTCAGAAGCTTTGTTATAATAATTATCGCATTTGTATGAAAAAATTGCCGTGTCACTTAAAACAATAAATCCATGAGCAAATCCTCTTGGAACAAAGAGCTGGTTTTTATTGTCTTCCGATAATTCAATTGAAAAGTGTTGGGCGAAAGTAGAAGAATCTTTACGAAGATCTACAGCCACATCTAAAACTCTTCCTTGGATAACCCTGACAAGCTTTGCTTGTGCATAGTTACCGGTTTGGAAATGCAACCCTCTAAGTACCCCTTTTGAAGAAAAAGATTCGTTGTCCTGAATAAAATTAACTTCAAAACCTAATGAATCGTTTAGCTTTTGTTGATGATAACTCTCAAAAAAATAACCACGATTATCATTGTGAAGTTGAGGCTGTATGACCTTACAATCGATAAGGTTAGTGTCAATAATATTCATGCGTTATGGCTTATGTAATAAGTGTTATTTGTTAACCAAATCTTTATACTTGTCTATAAATTTAAAAAATTCAAGCCCTAATAAAACAATAAAAGCTAACAAAAATAATAGGAAAGCAAAATATATTTTAACACTAAATTCCTTTCCAAATAATGTTTTTGTATTTCTTGCAAATCCTGAATCCTGCTTATTGGAGATGGTTTCGACAATAAACTTCTTGTCCATTAACTCTCGTTCTAGTATAACCAATTGGCTCCTCAATTCTAAATCGCTCTGATATAAATCAAATTCTTTTGTTTTCTCAATTTCACTTGAGCCCTCAAAAGTGATTCCTATTTCAGATGTTTGTTCTGAACTTAACCCTTGTTCCAAAACTCTCTTGTAGGTGCTTTGAAGTGAATCTGATTTAACCAATGCAAGCTCCAAAGCCCTTTTTGTCTGGTTTAGTTCTGCAATATCTTTGCGTTGCTCGTTCAAGAAGAATGGATTTGAATTAATCGACTCAACAATATTTTCAAAAACAGATTTAAAATTACTTCTCTGGGTAGACTCAATAATAACTTGCTGATATTTGTGCGTATAATCTTCATTATTATCTAAAAAATCTTGATATTCAATTTTAGTTGCTGCAAGAGAGTCTAGTTTTTTAACGTAATCGTTAAACGCTAGAAGTTTATCGTTGTCACTAACGACGGGTTTCACCTCAAAGGATAAGATCGATTCCGCCTTTTCCTCTTCTAAATTTAACACTTTACCTAGGGTCTCATAATCTTTTTGACGAACCAGGTCATTATAATACCCTACTGAATTATATAAGTTTTCTCCAGTGGGGTAATTTTGTACCACAGTCACAGAAGACTCATATTTAGGCACAGCTGTTTTACTGTTTAACATGCCAATGACAAGTCCCGAAATCCCTGCTAGTGCAAGAATAATGAATCGTTTTTTGACAAGAAAAATAAGCCAGAGAACTGCTAAGAACAGGTTTCTAAAGATGTTAAAAATAAAATTAAAGAAGCGGTCAAAAGCGCTCCCGATAAGCTTAAAAAGCTGCCCTAAATCAACTTCTTCTGAGTTGTTAGGTGTGTTTGGTGTTGTACTCATATCGTATTAAATATCTGTTGTAAAATTTGTTTTGTTATTAAATAGGTTGGTTTTACACCACTTGACCCAAGTCCACCTGACGCCAAAGTGCTTCCGGTTTCAAGAGGATTGTCACTAGCATAATATGCATATCGAACTTTTACGTTTGGATTGATACTGTGTCTTACTTTAGAGGCGGCTTGAATCGCTTTTTGATAATGTGCACCTTCCATTTCTAACCCAATAACATTCCATGTAGAATCATGGAAAAATTTCAAAAGGTCTCTATTTTGAAGCGATGTACCCAAAACAGTCACCATCGTGCCTTCAAACACCTGTAGATCTTTGGTGTCAAAATCTTCAAGAGTTAACTCATTTTTAAAAGGATAATTATCCGCTGTCCCTTCAAAAATATGAGCCGATGGAATCATAATATCGCCTTTGGACCCTTCTAAAATACCTGCTTTTCCCATTATAGAAATGGAGTCTACATTTAGATGAATATTCTTTTCTGCAGTTTTAAATGGTTTTAACAGCTCATCAATCGTTTCGTAAGCTTGTTCTCCAAATGCATAATCCATAACAATAATCACTGGCGCATCTTTTTTAGATTTACAATCGAACGTTGTATTGGAAAAATCGACTTTGGAGGCATCAAAGATTTGAACGTCTATATTAGTTCCTGAGGTGTCCTCTATAAAAATCATACCCTCTTGCAACGCAACTTGCTTGGTTTTATTGCGAAGAGCTTGATTTTCTTCTTTACTCAGTAGTTCATATACCGTAAAAACATCGTGCTTTTTACATAACGATTTGAGCGCCTTGGAGGCGTGAAGCGTGTTCATCACGCTGTGTAAATTTGCTGAAATGATATGAATTGGACGATTAATTAACTGCTGTTTCTGAAGCGTCTCTTTAATCGTGTTGGCCCAAGCTTCTCCATGAATATGATGGCCTAACCGTTCTCTTAGCACCGGACTAAAATTTATGGTTCGTTTAGAATTCTCAACAATTTCCTCAATGGCACGTTTTCCTAACCAATAGATCAAGTGCAAGAAATGATCCGGTTGTTTTGGTGTTGAAAATTGATCATAAACTTCTAAAATTTCTTCAAAAGTTCTGCCCAAGATATTCCCTGTATGGGTAATCGCTAGCTCACGTTCTTTTTGAGTCCGTTTTTTCTTTGAAAGCACGGCAGTTTCGAGCTTTATCCAATCTCTCGTCGTTGCTCCTTTATCATCAATAACAACACGTTTTGCGATTTTATGCGACTCAATAAACATGAATGTTAAATGGGTCAAAATATCATAAATCTCAGAGCGACCCCGAGTGATCTCAATATTCATTTGCTCAAAATCAATTCGATAACAATTACGACGCCTTTTTGAAGGAACAATCACCTCAAAATGAGAGTTGCCAAAGCCTTCGGCGCTTGTTAGGTTTATTAAAAGACACTCTTCGATGCCAACAGGTAATCGGTCAACTACATAAAGTAAACCTTCTAATTCTGTTTTATCTCCAGCTATTGAGCCATATATTTCGGGACGTAACTGCAATAATGCTTGCCGCAATGTTTCCCCAGAGACTCCCATTGGTTTATAAAATCCCCGATTAAATAAATGACGCATCGTCAAATACAGTCGCTCAATAGCATGAGAACTTTCCTGAGCGCGAGTCCGGATTATATTTTTTGTTTGTGTTCGTTTCATTAGTCAAACAAATATACGCTAAATAGTCTTATTAATATTAGTCAAAACCTCTGCGATCTTTCGATCATTAGATAGGCGAGGTGTTTTATTTTGTCCTCCTAGCTTACCGATCGTTTTCATGTAATTCTGAAATCCATTCTTTTTAACGGCTGTAATCTTTAACGGTTGTAAAACCTTTCCTTGAATTAAATCAAAATAATAGCTGTTTTGGTGTTGCAAAGCTTCATCAATTTGAGCTGCAAACCTTTCAAGATTAGATGGAGGATTTTCAAATTCAATGAACCACTCATGGTAAGGTAATCCATTCGTAGGCGCTATTTGAGGCGCTACAGTAAATTCACTTACACTAATTTCTGTAGCCTCTAAAGCGCTAAGAAGAGCTTGTTCTACCTCCTTAGCTATCACATGTTCGCCAAAAGCAGATATAAAGTGCTTGATACGCCCACTGACAATTACTTTAAATGGTGCCAGTGATGTGAACTGTATTGTATCCCCTATGTTATAGGCCCAAAGACCAGCATTTGTAGAGATAATCATAACATAGTTAACGCCTATTTTGACGTCTTTCAACGTCAGGCGTTGAGGAGACTTGTCGAAAAACGTGTCCGCTACTATAAATTCATAAAACATTCCTGAGTCTAACTGCAGAAGCATTCCGGGTTCGTTTTGACGGTCCTGAAACGCAAAAAACCCTTCACTAGCAGGATAAAGCTCAACGCTATCTACTTTTCTTCCGATCAAGCTTTCGAACTTTGAACGGTAAGGCTCATAATTAACGCCTCCAAAGATAAAAAGATTAAAGTTTTTAAAAATATCACCTATTTTTTGGCCTTTTTCTTCAATGAGTTTTTCAAAATACATTTGAACCCAAGACGGAATACCTGCAATCACTGACATGTCTTCATTCAAAGTTTCCTGAACAATCGTATTTACTTTCGTTTCCCAGTCTTCAATACAGTTCGTTTCCCAAGAAGGTAATCGGTTTTTTTGAAGATACTTAGGCACATAGTGTGCGACAATCCCTGAAAGGCGACCTAGTTTTATACCGTTCTTTATTTCGAGAACCGGACTCCCTTGTAAAAAAATCATTTTTCTAGTTACAATTTTAGTGTTTCCAGTCTGATGGACATAAAGTAAAATTGCATTCTTAGCCGCTTCTATATGGCCAGTCATACTCTCTTTTGTGATCGGAATGTACTTAGCACCAGATGTTGTTCCTGAAGTCTTGGCAAAATATAACGGCTTGCCTTTCCATAAAACATCTTCTTCTCCGGCTACAACCTTTTCTACATAGGGCTTTAAGTCCTCATAATCCCGTACGGGGACGCGTTCCACAAAGTCTTGGTGTGTATGTATATTTTTAAAATCATGATCCATTCCAAATTGAGTCGCAGCAGCCTGAGAAATCAAAGATTGAAAAATCCGTTGTTGAGTCTCTATAGGGTTAGAGGCCCATGTGTTGATTTGATTATGAATTTTGGCCGCATAAAGTTTTGCAGCAAATGCTTTAATTGATGGCATTCTAGAGGGTTTTAAAAGTCAATAAAAGTGGTTGGATTCAAAGGGATGCCACTATTCCAGAGTTCAAAATGTAAATGCGGACCTGTGCTTAGCTCTCCAGAAGATCCAGAAATGGCAATAACTTCTCTAGATTTCACAAATTCTCCTTGAGATTTTGTCAGCGAAGAATTGTGCTTATATACAGAAATTAGCTCATTACCATGGTCAATAATTATGACATAACTCGCATCTGAGGTCCAAGACGCAAACAACACATGACCATCTGCTATGGCTTTGACTGGGGTGTTTTTTGGGATAACAATGTCTACTGCATAATGCTTTTCTTTGAGGTCAAACGCAGCGCTTATAGAACCGTTAACCGGTGGAAAAAACATAAAATCTGTTGCTGTTATGGCTGTTTCAAATAAATTATATTTATCCTCATTATTGACCTTAGCCCTTAGAATCGAATCGGCTTTTGAGGGGTTTAATTCTAAAATATCAGTCTCTGATTGAGCAGCCTTAAAAATCGAGTCTTTATTAATAACAACCGCACTGATTTCTCCTCTTAGCACTCTTTTTACAGAAGCAATATAAGTATCGTTCATGTTAATCACCTGTAGTAGAGAATCGGTTTTAAAATCCAATTCTACAGCTTGTTTTTGAAGCGTTGTTGAAGAATAGCCAGGAATATATTCACGAATAGGTGTAAATGCAATAAAAACTGTAGTGATCGCAACAAGAAAAATTGCCACTAAAAACCCAAAAACAAAAACATTGAGACGTGTTAGCTTAAATGCTAATCGTTCTTCAAACGTATCTTCATTTAGCACCACCAAACGGTATTTATGAAGTAACTTTTTTTGAAATTTCTTTTTATTTGTTTTTTTTCTGGTCATTTAAAGACAAATTAAATAAAAATTAAGCGATTCATGTGTTTATAACGGACTAAAGTTTGAAATTACTCTATATTTAAAGGATAATTATTAACTTTGTAATCTAAAATTTATACCATTATGAACACATACATGATACCTTTAGCTATCGGAGCTCCACAAATTATTTTAATTGTGGTTGTCGTTCTTTTGTTGTTTGGCGGTAAAAAAATCCCTGAACTTATGAAAGGATTAGGTGGTGGAATTAAAGAATTCAAAAAAGCCAGTCAAGAAGAAACAAAAGACGCTGAGGAAAAAAAAGATTAATTAATCCCTAGAAAAATTTGGGAGTATTATTTTATAGCTATCGACCGTATGATCGCTTCTAACTCAAAAATGTAATCGCGTTTTCCAACAGACGGTGCAAAAACAAATCCTTCTGCAATTAAATAGCGACTATTTGCTTTGTCTTCTATCCAATAATTTATAAAAGGGCCCGACATAAATGCATCTTTCACTTGCCAAACACTCTTAGTTTCAAAACTCGTTAAATTTGCCACCTTTGTGTCGCCAAAAAATGGTGTATACGCCTTTTCTGTAGTCATATAACTCCCCTCTACTGGACCAGGAATATGACGCTTTCCTATGGAATCACGGGTTTTAATAACGTGCTTTGCAAGATCTTCTTTGGTCATATCCTCATCGTATGGAAGTGTATATAGCAACATATTCACTGTTCCAGTTTTAATATCTCTTCGAATCCAGAAAAAATCATCGGATTGACTCGCTATTCGATAAATAGATGGAAACTGGATGTTGATTCCTAATTGTTTGGTGATAGCTGAAGAATTAAATAGCGATTTTTTAATACGACGCTGCTTTTCCTCTATCTCTTGTGTTTTAAACGCATTTTTGATTTTGTCCTGATTGGTTATAAACTGATCGATAATCTCCTGATTGTTCATTCCACTAACCAAAACCATACGTTGAGGAGAGGCATAAGGGTTTTTGTAAAATTTTGTAGCCGCAACTTTACCTTTTTGAACTTTTAATACCAGTCGTGTGTTTTTCACAAACCCAGAAAATACCGCAGTTGGGATATGTTGTAATGAAAACTGAGGCTCATCTTGGGGGAGTCCATATAGCGGAGCTCCTATCGTAGACCGAATACTTTCACCAACTGAAGAGTCCCACAAATCGTTAGCAATGACAACAGATAAGTTATTGATGTTTCCTGATGACTGGGGTTTATAAACCTTATCGGGGTTTGACTCATCGCAAGCGATAAAAAGTAACCCTAAGCATAGTGCTTTTAAAAATAGTCTCATCAATTTGTGTTTTAGTTAGAAATGATTAACGTCATTCCTGGTTTCAAGTGATTGTCCCAAATATCGTTCCAATCTTTTAGATTTTGGATAGAAACGCCTGCTAATTTATTTGAAATACTCCAAAGCGAGTCGCCCGACTTCACTAAATAGGTTGTTTTATTGGTCGAATTTTTGGCAGTTTTTAAAGAAGTTTTGGGTATGTTAGAGGAGTCTGCAGTAGGGTTTCGAGAGTAAATCGCTAGCCGTTGCCCTATTTTTAAATCATTTGTTCTTAGCCCATTCCATTGTTTAATTTGACGCACTCTAACTCTAAACTTTCGAGCAATCTTTCCTAAATAATCGCCAGATTTAACCTCATATCTAATTTTAGAATCAATTTTAAAAAATTGAGGTAATGGTTTTTCACGCGCTTCAAACTCCGCTTTGGCAGTCGCATAAATTTGTGTTTCATTTTGAACAAAATCACCAATTTTGGAAAGTGGGAGTCTAAGTGTGTAGGTTTTGTCGTTTAAGACCGGGATAATGTCCAACTTATATGAAGGATTTAGATATTGTAAAATTTCAATTTTGGTTTCTGTAAGCTCAGCAACTTGATCTAAAGAAATCATTTGTTTCACCTGAATCGTATCGGTTGCAATCATTGGAAGTTGATGTTTACCCTCTTGAAACCCATGAGCTTCCGCATATTCAAATAGATAAAGCGTTGCTAAAAAGGCGGGGAGATAACCAGCTGTTTCTCGTGGCAAAAAAGGCCGGATATTCCAGTAGTTTTGATAGCCTCCGGATCTTCTTATCGCTTTTGTCACATTTCCTGGGCCAGAATTATAGGCTGCTAACGCAAGGTCCCAGTCCCCGAATGTTTTGTAAAGTGATTCTAGGTATTTGGCAGCGGCATTAGTAGAGCGTAAAGGGTCGCAGCGTTCATCGACATAACTGCTAACTTCAAGTCCATATTGTTTGCCCGTAGCAAACATAAACTGCCAAAGTCCTGTAGCACCTACACGCGATTTTGCTCGCGGTTTTAAAGCAGACTCTACAACTGCCAAATATTTAATTTCTAAAGGAAGATTGTGTTTGTCTAAAACGGCTTCAAACATTGGAAAGTAATACTGACTCCGGCTGATAAGCGTTTCTGTTGAACGTTTACGGTTCTTTAAATCGCTCTTAATAACACTTTCTAAAGTAGGGTTGTATGCTATGTTAAATGGTGTTTTTGCGTTAAGAATAGCCAATCGTTTTTTGAGTGTGTCGGTTGGTAATTCTGGATAATAAATCGCTTCATACGACGGCTTGGAAATAGGGAGTGTATCGTACAAGGAATTCGTATACAATTCCGCATGCCAGCGTGCTTCAATTTCTTCAACAGCAGTACGACGAAGCTGAACAGAGTCAATTATTGACGTGTTTACAGCCGTCAAGCTGTCGGTGCTTTGACCGTGCAAAAACGCAAAATTTAATATCCCTAAAATTAAAAAGACGATGCGTTTCATTTTATAAAATCACGATTCATATTATCCGTTACGCTTTAGCCAAAGCACACAAATTACTCAGATATAGCGGCAATTCCAGGAAGGGTTTTTCCTTCTAAACTTTCTAACATTGCGCCTCCTCCTGTACTTACATAGCTCACTTTATCTTCAAAGCCAAATTGCTTCACAGCCGCCACAGAATCACCACCACCAACAAGTGAGAATGCACCGTTTTTAGTCGCCTCAGCAATTGAATCTCCTAAGGCAATCGTTCCAGAAGAAAATGTTTCCATTTCAAAAACCCCTAAAGGCCCGTTCCATAAAATAGTTTTACATTGTTGTACGACATCATGAAATATCGCTTTTGATTTTGGACCACAGTCTAAACCTTGCCAGTTTTCAGGAATTGATCTTACATCTACAACTTGTGTGTTAGCTGTATTACTAAAGTCATCGGCTGCCAATACATCTACTGGAATATGGATTTGAACATTTTTAGCTTTAGCTTTTTCAAGAATTTGAAGAGCTAATTCCATTTTATCATCTTCACAAATAGAATCTCCAACATGTCCGCCTTGTGCTTTTACAAACGTAAAAGTCATACCACCACCAATAATCAAATGGTCAACTTTATCTAAAATATTATCTATAATGGTAATTTTAGAAGATACTTTTGCACCACCTAAAATGGCCAAAACTGGCTTTTGTCCAGTTTGCATTACTTTATCAATACTTTCAATTTCTTGAGCAAGCAATTTACCAAAGCATTTATTCTCTGGAAAAAATTGCGCAATAATTGTAGTTGATGCATGCGCTCTATGTGCTGTACCGAAAGCGTCATTGATATAAAAATCTCCTAATTTAGAAAGTGATTCTGCAAAACCTATATCGCCTTTAGTTTCTTCAGTGTGGTAGCGTAAATTTTCCAACAAAAGAACCTGACCAGGTTGTAAATCCTCTGAAGCCTTTTGAGCGTCTTCACCAATACAATCACCCGAAAACAAAACACTAACACCTAAAACTGTTTCTAGTGTACTCACAATGTGACGTAATGAAAATTCTGACTCCTGAGATTTTGGCCGACCCAAGTGAGACATTAAAATACAACTTCCGCCGTCTTCCAAAACCTTTAAAATTGTAGGTTTAGCAGAAACAATTCTAGTACTATCAGTAACTTCAAATTGGTCGTTTAACGGGACATTAAAATCGACACGTATTAATGCTTTTGTATTTTTAAAATTTACGTTTTCTATTGTTTTCATAACTTAGGAATAATTTTGTATAATTTTTTTAAGATTTCAAAGGTAAGTATTTCTTTTAGCCTATGAAATGTACACCTTAGAAAGTTGTGTCCTAACACGATAAAATTTACTGTGGGGCTGCTAATCATTTTTAGGATAGAGGGACTGTAGATTTCGTAATGAGATTCAATTAAATCTGCTATCTTTGTTTTATGACGTTTGAGGATATAATAGGACACGATTTTCTAAAAAAACATTTGAAACAGGGGGTAAGCTCTGGACGAATTCCACATGCACAACTTTATGTTGGGAAACGAGGTGTAGGCGGACTTCCTATGGCTATTGCGTATGCGGATTATTTGATGACTCAGCAAGACGGGGGTGTTGGTCAAATGAATGCACTAACACATCCTAACATCCATTTTGTATATCCCGTAACCACAAGTGATAAAGTAAAATCGAAGCCGATCTCGTCCAACTACCTTACAGAATGGCGTTCCTTTGTAGAAACTAACCCATACGGATCCATCAACGATTGGTATGATTTAGTTGGGGTTGGCAATAAACAGGGAAATATTGGGGTTGAAGAAGCCAATGATATCGTATCTAAAATGGCCTTAAAAGCATTTAACGGCGGTTACAAGGTCATGATTGTGTGGATGGCGGAAAAAATGAATTCGATGTGCGCCAATAAATTACTAAAGTTAATTGAAGAGCCTGCAAACAAAACAGTTATTATTCTTGTAACTGAGGACGAAGAACAGCTTATTAACACCATTCGATCACGTTGTCAAACCGTTCACTTGAATCCTCTCTCTGAAGCAACCCTAAAAAATACGCTTACAACTAAGCATAATACAGAGGCTAGTTTGGCTCAAAACATTGCCCACCAATCGGAAGGAAGCTATAGTAGAGCTCTTGATTTATTAAGTCAAGACTCCGAAGATCTGCAGTTTGAGGCATGGTTCATCGCATGGGTACGGACGGCATTTCAGGCAAAAAGTAACAAACAATCTATTAACCATTTAATGGCTTGGAGTGATGAAATTTCTAAAACTGGTCGGGAGATTCAAAAACAATTCTTGGACTATAGCCTTCGCTTTTTTAGGCAAGCACTATTATACAATTATGGTGCCAACGAATTGGTTTTCATGAAGTTAAATGATAAATCATTTAAATTTGAAAAATTCGCGCCATTTATTGACGCTTCCAACATCGCCGAAATTTCTAAAGAAATTGAATTGGCAAATTATCACATTGAACGCAATGCAAATGCAAAAATCGTTTTAACCGATTTGTCAATAAAACTCACTCGTTTATTACACTTAAAAAAAGCTTAGTTCTTGGTATAACTTTCGTTGAGCGCTTTTAAAATTTCTTGTGTTAAGTCTGACGCGTCTTTACCATATAATACACTACCAGCTTCGTTGCTTCCTAAAATGAAGTTATAGCTATTAGATTTTCCATAGGCTCTAACAAAGTCCTTAACCTTATTAATAACAGAATCATTAAGCGTTTGACTTTCTTGAGCAATTTGTTGTTGTTCAAATTGAACACGTTGCGATAATACTTGTTCTTTTTGCTGAAGCTGTTGGGATAGTTTTTGAATGTCGGATTGAGACATTTTTCGAGCTTTAAGTTCAGCTTCTTTTATCTCCAATTCAAAAGCAGATCGTAAGCTATCGGTACGCATTTTAAATGCATCTACTTTGGTTTGAAGCTTTGCTTCAATATCAACACGTTCTTGATACTCATTAATAAGAACCCCATTATCTACAAACCCAATTTTTTGTTGTTGGCAGGCTGTGAAGCTAATTAATGTTAAAATTGCAATACCTAAATTTTTCATAGTAGTTAAGTTTGTTTATGATTGCAAAAGTAAAAAAAGTAATTACAATATTCTGAAAAATAATTGTCGGAATTTAAATATAGAAAAAAACTATCGTCTGGTTTAATTAGAATTAGTTAAATCTATTAGTTTTATTGTCTTAAAAGCACCCTTAGATTACGGTAAATAAATTCCGGAGGTGATTGTAGGCCTCAAAAGTAAAACAGCGCCTAAAAGGGCTTAAAACGCTAATCCTTGTTTTTTAAGACATATATAAGTGAAGAGTACTCTCCTGTCTTAGCCGCTTTCAAATTTGACAGAAATCCCGTCCATAAACTACTTAAAAATCGATGTGAACCTGTTTTTAATTTATTGGAAAGTAAACTCACATAGTAAGCGTCCATGACTAAAGGGTGTGTAGACTCTACTCGCATTTGTACTTCCGAAAATACTTTAGGAATCGATTGTTGAGAGAAATGCCAGAGGTGCCTAGGAACATCATAGGCTGCCCAAAAGGCTTTAAAATGATTGGCATCAAAACTATTAAAGTTTGGCACTGCAACCACAATACGGCCGTTTGGCCTAAGAAGTTTATGAAATAGTTTAATGTCTTTTTCCAAGTTAGGAAGGTGTTCCAACACATGCCAAAGTGTAATAACATCAAACGAACTTTCAGAGAGTTGTTGTAGAGCTTCAGTATCAAAAACACTACCCGGCGCTTTTAAATTTGCCAAGCGTCTTGCAGACGGATTGGGTTCAACACCCCTAACGTTCCAACCTTTTTTTTGAGCAGTTCTTATAAAAAATCCTGTTCCTGCTCCGACATCTAATAAGGTGCTTTGCTTGGATTTGAATGGCTTAATCAGTTTGAGCTTTCGGCGGACAGACACATATCTTACGACATGGTATACCATATCAAAAAGCGATCGGCGCTGGTTGGTATGCGAAATATAATTTGTGTCGGAATAGTAACTTGAAAGCTCAGACTCTGACGGCTTAGGATGTGTATACAGCAACGCTCTATCAGCATCATAAATGAGCTCAAAAGAATCTCCGCTAACGGAATGATCTTTAAGTTTCAACGGCGTTTTTTCTGTTTTCATACAACGTTCCACGTGGAACAATTTAAATTAATCTAACGTCCCATATACACCAAAAGGACTGAAATATCATTAGGAGATACACCACTAATTCGGGAGGCTTGAGCAACGGTCGTTGGTTGTACTTTCTTTAGCTTTTCTCGGGCTTCATAGCTCATCGATTTGATTTGAGAATAATCAAATCCGGAGGGAATTTTAACGTACTCTAAACGTATCAGTTTGTCTGCGTTGTTTTTTTCTTTTGTAATATATCCCGAATACTTGACCTGAATTTCTGCTTGTTCAATAACCTCAGTGTCCAAATTATTAGATTGAATATACGATTCTACAGCTTCAAACTTACGCACATCTTCTATGCCAATATTAGGTCTAGAAAATATTTTAAACATCTTATCAGATTGTCTAATAGGAGCGGAGTCTTTACTTTCTAGAACTGGATTGGCCTCTTCGGGCTTAACGCTTTGTGTTTTAAAAAACCCTACAAAAGCTTCTGCTTTTGATAGTTTTTCTTCCATACGTCTTAAACGTTTTTCGCTAGCAATCCCGAGCTCATAGCCTTTTGGCGTCAGTCGGATATCTGCATTGTCTTGTCTTAAAAGCGTACGGTATTCTGCTCTAGATGTGAACATACGGTAAGGCTCTTCAGTCCCTTTAGTGATAAGGTCATCAATTAAAACTCCTATATAAGCTTCGTTTCGTTTTAATAAAAACGGTTCTTTTTCTTGTACTTTTAAGCTGGCGTTAATTCCTGCCATTAAGCCTTGAGACGCCGCTTCTTCATAACCGGTTGTGCCGTTAATTTGACCTGCAAAATAAAGCCCTTTAACCAACTTCGTTTCCAAAGAATGGGTCAACTGTGTAGGTGGAAAATAATCATATTCAATCGCGTAGCCAGGTCTAAAAAACTTAACCTGTTCAAAGCCTTTTACAGCCCTTAGTGCGTTAAACTGAATATCCTCAGGTAAGGAGGTAGAGAACCCATTAATATAATATTCAACAGTATTCCAACCTTCTGGTTCCACAAAAATCTGATGGCGATCCTTATCCGCAAAACGGTTAATTTTATCTTCGATTGAAGGACAATAACGAGGCCCTAAGCTTTGAATACGTCCATTAAACATTGGCGATCTATCAAAACCTTCTCGTAATAAATTATGAACTTCTAAACTTGTATAAGACATATGACAAGAGCGTTGATTTGTCAGCGGCTTGGTTCGGTCAGAGTATGAGAATTTCTCAGGAACGACATCTCCAGGTTGCTCAATCATTTTAGAAAAATCTAACGACCGGCCATCTACCCTAGGTGGAGTCCCTGTTTTCATTCGTCCAGATTCAAAACCTAAATCAACAAGTTGTTCCGTGATGCCTGTTGCGGCCCTTTCGCCTGCACGGCCACCACCAAAGTTTTTATCACCAATATGAATCAAGCCGTTTAAAAAAGTACCATTGGTTAGCACTACCGATTTGGCGCGTATCTCAACACCCAATGATGTTTTTACACCCTTAACTTCATCTGCTTCGACAACAAGACCAGTTACCATTTCCTGATAAAAATCTAAGTTCTTCGTTTGCTCTAATAGTAATCTCCAATCTTCTGCGAAACGCATGCGATCACTTTGAACACGAGGACTCCACATGGCGGGCCCTTTGGATTTGTTAAGCATTTTAAATTGGATGGCAGAGGTGTCACTTACGATTCCGCTATAGCCTCCGAGGGCATCAATTTCACGAACAATCTGACCTTTTGCAATGCCCCCCATTGCAGGGTTGCAGGACATTTGGGCTATATTTTGAAGGTTCATTGTAACGAGCAGGGTATGGCATCCCATATTAGCTGCGGCTGCCGCGGCCTCGCTACCAGCATGGCCACCACCTACTACAATTACATCGTAAATTTTATCAAACATTGATTATAGTATTAATGTTCCACGTGGAACAAATCATTTGCAGTTGCAAATATAAGGCTTTAGAAAATTAATCTACACGTTGTTGAAGATAGAACTCTTCTTTGGAGCGCATCGTTGCTGCATCAGTCGTAGATTTATCCTTATAACCACAGTAATGCAACATGCCATGCGCCATTACTCTTGAAAGTTCCGCTTCAAAAGTTTGACTAAATTCATTAGCGTTTTCTCGGACACGTTCTATAGAAATAAAAATTTCGCCATGAATTTCTTTGCCTATTGAATAGTCGAAACTAATGACATCTGTAAGCGTGTCATGATCTAAAAATTCAACGTTTAGTTTGTGCAGATATTCATCGTCACAAAATACAATAGAAACTTCACCTTCGTTGTAACCTTCTTGCGAAATAATAGAGCTAAGCCAACTGGACGTTTGTTCAGCGGCTGAAATTTCGAATGGTATTTCTGAATGGAAACTAATCATTGTTATTCTTAAAATAGTATTGTACCTTTAACTTGTACTCTTGCCGCAAAGGTAAGCTTTGTCGATTTAAAATCTCAGGTGTATTGAAGTATTGTTTGATTGTTTCTGCGCTGGGCACAGGGGCCTGAAAACGTTCGGCCTTAGTGGTGTTAGAAACCCTCTTAGTGTCTTCACCTTGTTGTTGAACAGCTTTTTCTAGTTTTAAAAGTTGGTGTTTAAGTAAGGTCATGTCTTGTAGCAATCTTTCCGTAATACCTTGATTTACAAGGTCTTGTTCAATTTTTTCCATAGAATCCAAAAGAGTGTTGCCATTACTCCCTAAGCTTTTTTTATCTAATAAATCTTGTAAAGCATTCCTGAGCTCTTGTTGTTTTTTGAAAATTTCAAACAACTCTCCTGTGTCTATTTCTGCATCCCCTTTTTGAACGCTTTGCTCGTTTTCACCTCCGTTTTGCGCTCCATTCTGACCCTCTTTGCCCTGCTTGCCATTCTTTCCTTTTTTACCGTCGGAATCTCCTTCTTTAGCTTCACCAGAATCCTGTTTGGGTTCGCCCTCGCCAAGAGACTGCTCTACTTTTTTCTTCAATTCCTCTTGACTCATAATAATATCCTGCAATTGCATATCGCCATCGCCATCACCTGGAGACATTTGCATCTGCATTTCCATGTTGTCTAAGGTATTGCTTAATAAATCTGCCAGAGTATTGGTGGCAGAAACAACAAATTGCTGTTTTCCAATAGCTTTTCTAAAACTGTTCTCGGAGAGTAACTCTAGGCTCTTATCGATATTAAAAAAGACTTCCGTAATTTCTTTGTTTATAGATTCTGAGATTTTTGGCTGCCTTAGGGATAACGAAAACAAACTGTCGTCGATATGCTCAAAATGTTCACGTAAATTATTTTGTTTCACCAGACGCTTCGCGTGTCCGTTTGTAGTTGTGGCAGAAGACTGAAAGCGTTTCATAAGCGCTTCTTGATCAAATGAAAACAGTAATAAATTATCTAAAATCTTACGCAACATGTCGATATCTTCACTCATTTGTTCTCCGCTTGCACCACTCATTTTTGATGCCATTTGCTGACTCATTTGTTGCATTTTATGAGCGGCTTTGCTTTGGCTTTTTTGAGCGCTCTTTTCACGTTGATTTCGCTCTTGAGCATCGGGTGATTTTTCCTTTTTACCTAGTTCATCACTGGCCTGTTCTTGGTCATTATTAATAGACTCTTCAAGGTTTGGGTCATCAGGAAGCGCCAGAGGCTTTGTCAACGCATCGTTGTCTTTCCTTAGGGTGTCTAGTTCTTTTTGGAGTGTCTTAAAATCGGTGTTCAGTTTTTCTTGAGCGGCTTTTGTATTATCTTCGGTCTCCTTTGACAACGCTGTTTGATCTTTGGACAATTGCTCCAAGTTATTCTTGATTTGTTCCGCTTTTTTGGTGACGTAATAGCGCTTTGTAAGTTCCAATAATTGTTCTAAACTCCGCTGTTTATTTTTATTTTGCTTTGCCATGTCCTCGAGTTTTTCGGCTAAGGCTTCTTTATTAATTTTGTCCGTGATTTTCTTTAACTCTTCTAATAGTTTTTCGTCTTTTTCAAGAGCATCTTGCTGGGCTTCAAGTCGTTTTTCTAACTGAGCTTTAAATGGATCTTCTTTTTTTGGTTTTTCAAACTGATTTAGATTATCCTGCATTTTTTTATTGAAGTTCTTCAATATCTTGTCTTGCGCTTGTTGGCGCTCTAAAAAAGATTTTAATTTTTGTTTATCACTAAAATTGAGTTGTTCTTTCTCTTTTTGATTTCTAGAAATTTCATTGAGATTTTTATTTTGTTTAGACAGAGTGGTCAGCGCCTTTTGAAAAGCATCACTAAGTTCGTTTTGTTCCTTTAACTGAAGGTCTTGAATGGTGTTTTCGCTTTTGGAATTGTAATTAAAAACACGGCTTCTTGTGGTTTTATTTTTATGAAACGGATCATTGTCAGACACCTCAAAATAAAGAGCGTAAGCAGTGTCGTCAATAAGCTCTAGGTTAGAGGGAAAAACATGGGTAAACTCCTGAAAGGCCGAAGGGGTTACGGGTAAATCTAGAGTCTTAACACTAGAGGCATCTGCTACAGGGTAGTAATAGAGTTTTAAAGCACGGATTCCATAATCGTCAGAAAGTTGCCCATAAAAATAAAGTGATTCTTGATAGGTTGAATCTTTTTTCATTTCGACCTTTATCGCTGGAGATTGGTCTTTAAGGGTTTGAATAGAAAAACTTAGATTTTCGTAATTTTTAAGCTTAGCGTTGCTGGTTTGAATCGTATAGTTTAAGGGTTCAAAAACCCGTTGACTGTAGTGAAATGTTTGCGCTTTGTGATCAAAGAAAGACAGGGTATCTTTATATGCAAATGCTACGGAGTCTGTAGCCATGGTGCGCAGTTCCCACTTTATCTTAGTTCCTTCGGGGACAGTTGCATTGCCATTGTTTGCAATATTTTGATCTGATTTGCCTGTATAGGCGGGGTAGTCCAGAAACATGTTAAAACTCAGAAGAGTAGGAATCGCTAAAACCTCTAGACGGTATGGTTTTGACTGAACCTCATCAGCTAAAAGTTTAAAATTAATAGCGGATTTTGGCTTGGGAAACGCATATTCAAAAACGCCTAGTGCTGTTTGATTTAAAAGGTAAACTTCGTCGTTATATAATATTTGAACGTCATCAGGCACTACCGAGCCAACGGTTTTAGCGACTAAAGTAAATGGGGTGTTCTCAATGGCTTCAAGAGTAGGGTTAATTATAAAAAATTCAAAAGGCGCTGGTGGCGTATAAGCCGTTTTATAGTTAACAACTCGTTTTAGGCTGTCGGTAAATACGGCCTGTTTTCCGAAAGCAATACACAGAGAAACAATTAGAATTGGTAGTGCTGCATAGCGTAAATATTTGAGGTTCTCAGAAAGATTGACTGCGCTCTTAAAAGGAATTAGACTTAAGTTGTTCGATTTTTGTTCAATACTGGCTATAAGAAATTCGGTGTGTTCCGATTGTTGGTTTAGCTGAAGTACATTTAAAAGTTTGTCTTTGACTTCGGGAAAATGATCCCCAACAATTTTTGAAGCCGCTTCGAAATCAATGCCTTTATGAATTTTAAAATATTTGGCAAGTGGTATAAAAATAAATCCATAAAAAAGTATGACTTCAAAACCGATCACCCCTCCAAACAACAACAGGCGACCAAAAGAATTTAACCAAAAAAAGTGTTCGATACTCAACAACAGCAAGGCGTATAGCAATCCAATAGCAAAAAACAAGAGCAGCCCTTTCAGTAAGGCGCTTAGGTAATAGCGTCGGATGAAATGTTCTAATTTTTGCTCTATGTTATGAAAGCTGTCCAAGTGAGATTCCGTTTGAGTGAATAAAATTACAATAATAATCCATATTGAAGGTCACTTTTTTTTGATATGTCTATGGAAACAAAAAAATCGTTGGCAAAACAATCCATATTTAGCTGAAGTCGTTGAAAAAATGGGGTATCTATTTGGATATCAGTATTATTTTTGTTTATTTTATGAAGGATTAAGACCCCAAGTCTAAATCTTCATAAGCGATTTAACCGAAGCTTAAGATATTATTTTACGTATTGATGTGTAGGTAAAAGGCTTACATCAAAAAAGAGTTGTACACAATGACAAATAAAACGTTGTGTGATCTCGCGACATTTAATAATAATCGCAAGCCATTGTATAGAAAACAAGGTTTGCAAAAATTTCAGAAACAAATGAAAAAACTATTAGTACTTAGCATTGCACTTCTTTTTAGCAATTTGACGATTAGTCAGACAAACTTATTTGAGCATCCAGAATTCGATGAGATTGCTAAAAATCACAAAATTATTGCGGTCATTCCGTTCAAAACATCCATTGAACTGCGACCTAGACAAATGAAAGATATCACTCCAAAAGAGTTAGAAAAAATGGAGCGATCGGAAGGGGCGTCCATCCAGTCTGCGATGTATTCGTGGTTTTTGAAAAGAAAAAAAAGAGGTACATTGAGTGTTAATATTCAAAACACTGCAGCCACAAATGCCAAATTGAAAAAAGCTGGTGTTTCATATGAAAACTACGAAACATTTACGCCCGCTGAATTGGCAAAAATATTAGATGTAGATTCCATTATTATGGGAACATTTAAAACAAACAAACCGATGTCTGAAGGTGCGTCTGTTGCATTGGGTTTATTGATTGGGTTTTGGGGCACAACCAACGCTGCGACGATCAATTTAAGCGTCTATAATGCCGAAGATGGAGAGCTTCTTGTCAACTATAACAAAAAAGTAAGGGGTAGTGTTGGAACGGATAATGATGACCTAATTAACAGAGTTATGCGCAAAGCGTCTCGGAGAATTGCTTACACCAAAAACTAGTGCAAAAACCTTTCCGTGCAAGACAATGACAAGTTGGGTTTTGTATTTCGTTTATATTTGCTAAATTCGGCACTGAAACAACACAACTAAACTAACACAAACCCATTATTCTAAATAGTGGCACAAGAGATACATGAAAAGCTTAATCCGAAAACTAAAAAAAAAATTTTTTGAGAAAGAAGTATATTTAAAAGTGTACGAACCCAGAAAAAAAACCGTGCCAGAAAAAACGATTCCGGTTACTACTGCATGGAAAGGCTTAGAGTTAATTATTGAAGACATATTAGATCAATTTGATGTTAATAGAGGCAGCTGTATAGAGTTTGGTGTAGAGTTTGGGTTTTCATCAGTAGTGTTCTCAAACTATTTTGAAAAAGTTACTGGAATTGATACGTTTATTGGTGATGAACATACCGTACATAAAGGTGACCATTATGATAAAACAAAACAATCTTTAATTGGGTTTGAAAACATTGAATTGGTGCAATCAGACTATAAAGATTGGATAAAAAAAGACACCAATCAGTATGATTTTGCCCACGTTGACATTGTTCACAATTACAAAGAAACATATGAGTGTGGACTTTGGGCGGTGCAACACAGCAAATGCTGTATTTTTCATGATACAGAAAGTTTTCCGGAAGTCAGACGAGCTGTATTTGATATTGCAAAAAACACTGGAAAAACCGCATATAATTATCCCTACCATTATGGTTTAGGAATTATTGCTTAATCCCTTTACTGACATCTAATAACAACTCAAAAAAATTAGACGCTGAGATGTAAAAAATAAAATCTTATGGAAAACATACGAACGCATTGTAAGTCTGAAATTTTGATGTGTTTGACTTCATTATATTAGTCAGCTAAAGAAAAGGAATAGCTTAAAAAGCTAATCTAGCTCCAAAAATTAATATGTCTATATGCGAGCAATCTGATTAGTTATCCTTTTTTTAGAGAAAAATATGACTCCATAAAAGACTTTTAGACTAAGGACTATCTAAATACATAACGTTATAAGCTTTGTTGAATCATCAAATTTAGCGGTAAAAGTAAAACCCTACATTTAACGGAAAAGTCACCTGGCACACTGTAAAGGTAAAACTCGATTTGGTGGCACGAGAAATTATCAAGCGTATCCCCAAAACAAGTCCCCATAAATTACAACTAAAAATATAACCCTCTAAAATTTGATTTTGGGCAACTACCAAAAAAGTAATACTCTCTCACCCAACTTCAACGCCTCGTCTCTTTCCTAAAAACACCGCCTAATTCTTTGGGGAATGTATTCTGCAGCTCTATCTTTGTAGTATTAATACAAGACCATGAACACTACTATTCGCGTACGCTTTGCACCAAGTCCCACAGGGCCACTTCATATTGGAGGAGTGCGAACCGCACTTTTCAATTATCTATTTGCAAAAAAAAACGGCGGCACCTTTGTGCTACGTATCGAAGATACCGACCAAAAACGCTATGTGGATGGTGCCGAAGACTATGTCATAAATACACTAGACTGGTGCAACATTCCGTTTGATGAAGGCCCCGGAAAAGACGGTGGTTTTGGGCCGTACCGACAAAGTGAGCGCAAACATTTGTACAAGAAATATGTCGATTTACTGATAGAAACCAACAACGCCTATTATGCCTTTGACACCGCAGAAGCCCTAGACGAAGAGCGTAAAAACCACGAGGCAAAAGGCAAAACTTTTATATACAATTGGCACAACAGGACTCGAGGGCGACTGGTTAATTCCTTGGTTTTATCTAAGGACGATGTAGCTAAAAAATTTGCAAATGGCGATGACTATGTCGTGCGTTTTTTAGCGCCTCAAGATGGAACGCTTGAGCTCACCGACCTTATTAGGGGCACTATAAAAATTGATACCAATACTCTAGACGATAAAGTACTGTTTAAATCGGACGGCATGCCAACCTACCACCTTGCAAACGTAGTGGACGATTATTTAATGAAAATTACACACGTTATTCGTGGAGAAGAATGGTTACCATCCTTAGCATTGCACCAACTTTTGTACACTGCATTTGGCTGGGAATCACCAGAATTTGCCCACCTCCCCTTGATTTTAAAACCAACAGGTAAAGGAAAATTAAGCAAACGTGATGGCGATAAGCTAGGGTTTCCTGTATTTCCATTAAACTGGGAAGACCCCTCGACTAATAGCGTTTCAAAAGGCTACAAAGAAAGTGGGTACTTTCCTGAAGCCGTAATTAATTTTTTAGCATTCTTGGGGTGGAACCCTGGCACAGAACAAGAGCTTTTTAGCTTAAATGAGCTTATAGAAGCCTTTGACTTAAAAAACGTTAATAAAGCCGGCGCACGATTTGATCCAGATAAAACAAAATGGTTCAACCACCAATACATGCAAAACGCAACACCAGAAACATTGGCAGTCGACTTTATAAACGCAACTCCAGAACTTGCGACTATAGATCCAAACTATGTGGAACTTGTGATCAACCTCATCAAAGAACGCGCAAGCTTTCCGTCTGAATTTTGGGGATTAAGCCATTACTTCTTTAAAGCTCCAAGTGAGTTCGCAGAGGCAGCGCTTAAAAAAGCATGGAAAGAACAGTCTAAAGACCTAATGCAACAATTGATCGCTATACTTGAAACAGCCGACGACAGTAGTGTTGACGCCCTTCAAGCCACTGTAAAAGAGTGGATCACCCAAAACGAAATCGGCTTTGGAAAAATCATGATGCCTCTAAGAGTAGCGCTGGTCGGTGCACTGGAAGGCGTCGATGTGTTTGACATCATCTATCTTATTGGAAAATCCGAAACAATCAAACGGATTCAAACCCTGACTGACCGTCATTAATAAATCTAAATGTTGTGTGAGAAATTTGATTACTTTTGCCTTCGCATACAACGCATCCTGAAATAGAGTAAATGAAGTATATTAGAAACTTTTGTATCATCGCCCATATTGACCACGGTAAAAGTACTTTGGCAGATCGCTTATTGGATTTTACTGGTGCCGTCACGGAACGGGAAAAACAAAGTCAATTGCTAGATAGCATGGATTTGGAACGCGAACGTGGTATTACCATCAAGTCACATGCGATCCAAATGGAGTATACACACAAGGGACAGGAATATATTTTAAACTTGATTGACACCCCTGGTCATGTCGATTTTAGTTATGAAGTCTCTCGATCAATCGCAGCCTGTGAAGGCGCTCTTTTGATTGTGGATGCGGCACAAAGTATTCAGGCACAAACCATTTCAAATTTATACTTAGCACTGGAGAATGATTTAGAAATTATTCCCGTTTTAAATAAGGTCGATTTGCCGAGCGCTAACCCTGAAGAAGTTACAGATGATATTGTAGAGCTCCTAGGTTGTGATGCCTCAGAAGTCATTCCTGCAAGCGCCAAAACAGGGATTGGAATAGAAGCAATTTTATCCGCAATAATAGAAACCATTCCTCCGCCAAAGGGAGATCCTGAAGCGCCATTACAAGCCCTTGTTTTTGATTCTGTTTACAATTCATTTAGAGGGGTTGAAACCTATTTTAAAATCAAAAACGGAAGCATTAAAAAAAACCAACAGGTTAAATTTATAGCCACTGGAAAAGTCTATGGTGCAGATGAGGTGGGAACACTCAACCTCACGCAAACTCCAAAAAAAGAAATTAAAACAGGCGATGTAGGCTACCTCATTACTGGTATAAAAGATGCCCGTGATGTCAAAGTAGGAGACACCATTACCGATGCCAACTTTCCAACAACCGAAGCAGTCGAAGGATTTGAGGATGTAAAACCTATGGTTTTTGCTGGACTCTATCCTGTAGACACCGAAGAATATGAAGAGCTTCGTGCGTCTATGGAAAAACTACAACTTAATGACGCCTCTTTAGTCTTTCAGGCAGAAAGCTCTGCGGCATTAGGATTTGGTTTTCGATGTGGGTTTTTAGGCATGTTGCACTTAGAGATTATACAAGAACGCTTAGAGCGTGAATTTAATATGACGGTGATTACGACCGTACCCAACGTGTCTTACCATGCCTTTACACGTAAAAACCCCGATACGATTGTGACGCTAAATAACCCAACAGACTTGCCAGACCCCTCTGGATTGGATCGTGTTGAAGAACCCTATATCAAAGCCTCAATAATTACCAAATCTGACTTTGTTGGAAATGTGATGTCGTTATGTATCGAAAAGCGTGGACAAATTACAAGTCAGAACTATTTGACACCAGAGCGGGTAGAATTAACTTTCGATATGCCCCTAGCTGAAATTGTGTTTGACTTTTATGACCGCTTGAAAACGGTATCAAAAGGATATGCCTCTTTTGATTATTCGCCGATTGGGATGCGAGTGTCCAAATTAGTTAGAGTAGATGTGTTGCTAAACGGGCAATCTGTGGACGCTCTTTCGGCCTTAATTCACATAGATAACTCGGTAAATATTGGTAAAAAAATGTGTGCTAAACTAAAGGAGCTCATACCAAGACAACAATTTGATATCCCTATTCAGGCTGCAATTGGTGCAAAAATTATTTCTAGAGAAACCGTTAAAGCAGTTCGTAAAGATGTTACGGCCAAATGTTATGGCGGTGATATTTCAAGAAAACGAAAGCTTTTAGAAAATCAGAAAAAGGGTAAAAAACGAATGCGTCAAGTAGGAAATGTCGAAATTCCTCAAGAAGCATTTATG
>JABAYZ010000123.1 GCA_018608735.1 Flavobacteriaceae bacterium
AGTGTACACTTTACGATCTGCACTATGAGAACTTGCGATCATTATAATGGCAAGTGTTAGAAAAAAGAAAATAAGACGCCAATTTTTAAAAGCGCCATCGCTAACGAGGAAGGTTCCTTTTAAAATATTATACATCCTATCTTTCATTTGTTCTATTTTGACTTTTCAGCGATTCTTAGTTTTGCACTACGTGCTCTATTATTTAATTTTATTTCTTTTGCATCTGGAACAATCAAACCACCTACTTTTTTTAGGGGGACTTCAAAATTCCCAAAAACATCTTTTTCAGGTTCCCCTTCAAATAATCCGTTTCTAATAAATCGCTTAACCAAACGATCTTCTAATGAATGGTAGGAGATGACACTTAACCGACCACCATCATTTAACAACTCGGGGGTTTGCAATAAAAACGATCTTAAAACTTCAATTTCCTGATTCACTTCAATTCGTATTGCTTGATATATTTGTGCTAAAATTTTATTTTCTCTACCATTTGGTAAATGTTTTTTCAATACAGTTTTCAACTCAAAAGTAGTTTCAATTGCTTTGTCTTGTCTCGCCGTAATAATTGTTTTTGCCAATGCAGGAGCCGTTCGTAATTCTCCATACTGCCAAAACACACGTTTTAAATCTTCTTCTTCATAGGTATTCACAAGTGAATATGCGGACAACACGTTTTGCTGATTCATACGCATATCTAGCTGTGCGTCAAATCGAATTGAAAACCCTCTTTCTGCTTCATCAAATTGATGTGATGAAACTCCAAAATCGGCCAAAATACCATCTACCGACTTAACGCCATGAAATCTCAAGAAGCGTTTGATATATCTAAAATTCTCATTAATCAATAAAAAACGAGAATCATCTATTGTATTTAAAAGCGCATCTTTGTCCTGATCAAAGGCGATTAAGCGTCCTTTTGGCCCTAGAGCTTCTAGTATTTTTTTACTATGTCCGCCACCACCAAAAGTCACATCTACATACACACCATCTTCTTTGATATTCAAACCTTCAACGGTAGCATTGAGCAATACAGGGTTATGATACTCCATCCGCATCGTCTTGACCCATTACATCTTCTGCCAAATCTGCAAAATCATTTGCGGCATCATCAATGGCTTGTTCATATTTATCTTTATCCCAAATTTCAAGGATGTTTACAGCCGAAGTCACTACAACTTCTTTAGAAATTCCTGAAAACCCTACAAGATCTTTGGGGATTAGCAATCGCCCAGAAACATCGAGCTCGATGGGTTTTACACCAGCCGTGAAACGCCTGATGAAATCATTATTTTTCTTTTTAAATCGATTAAGCTTATTCACGTTCTCCATCATAGACTCCCACTCTGCCATTGGATATAACTCCAAACAGGGCTGAAAAACGGCACGTTTCAACACAAATCCATTTCCCATGACGGCAACTAGCTGCTTTTTAAAGGCTACAGGCAACATAAGCCTACCTTTTGCATCTACTTTACATTCGTATGTTCCTATTAATGTGTTCACGTTGATGTATTGTGATTTAATAAATTAATGAATTCAAAGCTAAAAAATATTTACCACAATTTACCACAATTTACCACATTGTTAATAAATTTCTATTAACGGCAATTAATATCGACAAAATGCGCTATATCCAAGCCTACAGTAAAGAACGTCAACCACTTACAATGTGGGAGGCGCTATTAACAAAAGCCTGTTAATTACTTTTATGACCGAAAATTGGAGCCAAAAAATGGACTTTAAAACGCTAAAATCAATTGGTGGATCACTTTAAATATTCAATATCTTTTAAATTAAATTGTGTAGATTTGCGTCAGAATAATTTTGAAGCGTACTATGAATTATAGTTTAAAAAAAGAAGGCAAGTTTAACTATGTTGAAATTGGTGAAGGGCAACCTATTATCATTCTTCATGGTTTGATGGGGGGCTTGAGTAATTTTGAAGGTGTTGCACGTTTTTTTAGCAAAAATGGATATATGGTGGTTCTTCCCGAACTTCCGTTATATTCTATGTCTCTACTTAAAACAAACGTTAAAAGTTTTTCAAATTACCTCAACGATTTTATCGAATTTAAAGGCTACAAAAATGTTATCCTTATTGGGAATTCTCTTGGAGGACATGTAGGATTATATTATACAAAATTATACCCTTCAAAAGTGAAAGCACTTATACTTACGGGCAGTTCCGGGCTTTATGAAAGTGCCATGGGAAGCGGATATACAAAACGAAGCGACTATGAAGTGATGAAAGCTAAGGCACAAGAAGTGTTTTACGACCCAGAAGTTGCTACTAAGGAAATAGTTGACGAGGTTTATGAAACTGTTAATGATCGTATTAAACTCGTTAAAATACTTGCAATTGCCAAAAGTGCCATTCGTCACAACATGGCAAAAGATCTTCCAAATATTACCACGCCCTGTTGTATTATTTGGGGTAAAAACGATATCGTGACGCCACCAAATGTAGGTGAGGAGTTTGATAAATTACTTCCTGATTCTGAATTGTTTTGGATCGATAAATGTGGGCATGCTGCTATGATGGAACATCCAGATCGCTTTAATGAAATTGTGTTTACTTGGCTTAGCAAAAGAGGACTCTAAAATTCTGTTATTATGCAAATTAAAACTGCTAAGTTTGTGGTGAGTAACCAATTGGTTTCTAAATGCCCTACAAATCAACTGCCAGAATATGCTTTTATAGGACGTAGTAATGTTGGTAAATCATCACTGATAAACATGCTAACCAATCAAAAAAGCTTAGCAAAAACTTCTGGACGCCCTGGAAAAACACAATTAATCAATCATTTTATAATTAATGACAATTGGTTTTTAGTTGATTTACCCGGCTATGGTTATGCACGAGTTTCTAAGTCTGCAAAAAAAACATTTCAAAAATTTATTACGGCCTATTTTAGGGACCGTAAACAACTCGTTTCAGCTTTTGTTTTAGTGGATATTCGTCACAAACCTCTCCCTGTTGACTTGGCATTTATGCAATGGCTTGGAGAACACAACGTTCCGTTTTCTATCGTTTTCACAAAAGCCGATAAACTCCGTCCTAAGGCGATCGAAGATCATATTGACACTTATAAAACTATTCTTTTAGAATCCTGGGAAGCGTTCCCAAATTACTTCATCACCTCTTCCACGAACTACGCCGGAAAAGAAGCGTTATTAGAGTATATTGACACTATTAATAGTGATCTAGACAGTAGTGCTAGTGAATGACCTTTTCAATAACAACTCCTGTAGCGCCGCTTGGAAAAGCAATTCCTAAAAGTGCCGAGATCGTAGGCGCAATATCAGTTACATTAGTACGCTCGTAAATTTTACCGTGTTGAATTCCGTTGCCATAAAACAATAAGGGTACATGAGAATCATAGTTATAGCCAGAGCCATGCGTCGTTCCTTTTGGTCCATATGAAATTACACCAGACTCAAGAGTAAATAGCACATCTCCAGAACGTTTTTGATTATACCCATTTTGAAGCATTTTTTCAACACCTTTTTCAAAATAACTAGTTTGCATGGCAGCAGCTGTATAGGCTTTACTAATGGAGGGATAACCGATAATTTCGTTCACTATAAATTTTTGTACTTCTTCTAAGTCTAACTGTAACGACGTGATGCGATCTTGATTTAAAAACACTTGGTTGTTACTTATATTTTTAATCAAGTCCGAGGTGCTGTACTTTGCCTTAAGCGCAGCGTATAATGGCGCAAACCTGTTTCTTTGTACATAGCCGCTAGGCACATGAATATCACTCAAAAAAGATGGGGTTTGAGCAGCGCCGTGATCAGAAGTTAGAAATAAAGTGTAGTTCCCTTCGCCAACCTGAGTATCTAAATAGTTTAACAAGCGTTCAATTTCTAGGTCCAAACGCAAATAGGTGTCTTGCAACTCTACAGAATTAACCCCAAAATCATGTCCTATATAATCCGTAGACGAATAACTAACTGTTAAGAAATCGGTATAGTGATCAGCACCTAAATTTTCGCCAGCAATAGCAGCCATCGCAAAATCTGTAATCATGGTATTTCCAAAAGGACTCAATTTTATAATATTATAGCCATCATTAAATTCCATAAGTGTTTTTAGGTCATATGGAAAAACCGGTTCAGATTTTCCATTGAAACCTTTCTCATAGGCATTGGCATCTGGGCCACTTTCTTCATAAAGATCGATATCATAGAGTGTATCCCATGTTTTGAGATAGTTATCAGTTTTTGAGGGTGTATTAAGCGCCTTAACCCATGCTGGAAGTTCGTCCATATAATAGGTACTTGTTACCCATTTCCCTTCATTCAAACCTTCAAACCAATACGCACCATTAGCGGTATGTCCGGAAGGAAATATAGCGCCTCGATCTTTAAGAGATACCCCTATTGTTTTTCCGTTCATTTGCGTAAACAACCTGTTTTGATCAGCAAGCGTGGTAACTTTCATGTTCCGTGGAGAGACCTGCCCATATTTCACGACGCCTCCAACAGGGTCATATGCGTCGTCGGTTGTAGAATACACGACGGCATCTTTTGTTTTATTATACCAATTATTACCAATTATCCCATGCACACTGGGGGTAGTTCCTGTAAAGACCGATGCATGACCTGGAGCTGTGTAGGTGGGGATAAAGTTAAAATGATGGTTATTACAACTAAATCCTTTTTCGATCAACCTTAAAAACCCATTAGAACTATACTTATTTTTGAAACGATTCAAATACTCAAAACGCATTTGATCGACAACAATACCCACGACAAGCTTGGGTGGAGAAGTGGTTTGAACCGAAGATTTAGAGGAAGGGTTACTTGTATTAGTTTTACAAGAAAAAACAGTTAAAAACACAAAAACATACAAAAGCTTAGAAAACATAATAAATAATTCAAGTTTGTTGAATACCAAAAATACAAGTTTTTAATGATTCCCTTTTAATAAGCCTAAATTAATGCTTAGATTTTTTTACTTTAGCAGCAATTATAATCACATGAGCTACCTTCACAACATTGGATCTTATTTTTTAATGATTGGAGAAATGTTTCGCAAACCGACAAAATGGTCTGTGATGAAACATTTAATCCTTAAGGACGTGGAGGATTTAATTGTGGGCTCCATCGGAATTGTTGCCTTTATATCTTTTTTTGTTGGTGGGGTAGTAACCATCCAAACGGCGCTTAATATTGACAACCCCTTAATCCCAAAATACCTTGTAGGTTTTGCAACAAGACAATCTATTATTTTAGAATTCGCACCCACATTTATCTCAGTAGTTATGGCTGGAAAGATGGGGTCATTTATAACCTCAAGTATAGGGACTATGCGCGTCACAGAACAAATTGACGCCCTAGAAGTCATGGGCATCAACTCTGTGAATTATTTAGTCTTCCCAAAAACCATTGCACTTCTACTCTATCCATTTGTAATTTCTATAGCGATGTTTTTAGGGATTATTGGCGGGATGGCGGCTTGTGTATTTGGTGGATATGCAACATTTGAAGATTATGTGACTGGTATTCAAACGGATTTTATGCCATTTCATATGGCCTATGCCTTTATTAAAACATTTGTATTTGCATTTTTATTAGCAACGATCCCTTCCTTTCACGGCTATTACATGAAAGGTGGCGCACTGGAAGTTGGTAAAGCAAGCACCACCGCCTTTGTTTGGACGAGTGTAGCAATTATCCTCTTAAATTATATTTTAACTCAAATGCTCTTAAGCTAATGATAGAAGTTAAAACTCTCCATAAATCCTTTGCCGATACAAAAATCCTAAAAGGCATTTCTACAACTTTTGAAAAAGGTAAAACAAACCTCATCATTGGACAGAGTGGTTCTGGAAAAACAGTGCTACTCAAATGTTTATTAGGTCTATTTGATTACCAAGAAGGCAGTATTGCCTACGATGAAAAAGTCTTCCTAAATCTTACCGATAACGAGAAAAGAACACTCCGATCACAAATAGGTATGGTGTTTCAGGGTGGAGCATTATTTGACTCGCTCACAATTGCTGAGAACGTCATGTTTCCTTTAAAAATGTTTACAAAGCAATCGGGAAGTGAAATGGAAGATCGTGTAAATTCTGCATTAAAACGCGTAAACCTCGATGGAGCACATCACAAAATGCCTAGTGAAGCTTCAGGTGGAATGCAAAAACGTGTGGCTATTGCTCGCGCCATTGTCAACAATCCAAAATATTTATTTTGTGACGAACCAAACTCTGGCTTAGACCCAAAAACTGCTATTGTAATTGACAAATTAATTCATGAGATTACCAAAGAATATAATATCACAACAATTATAAATTCTCATGATATGAATTCGGTTATTGAAATAGGAGAAAAAATTATATTTCT
>JABAYZ010000121.1 GCA_018608735.1 Flavobacteriaceae bacterium
TCCTAGTTTTGCACGTTTATCAATTTCGGGACCAGCAGGGTAGCCTAGTCCTAGAATTTTACCGCTTTTATCAAATGCTTCACCAACAGCGTCATCAATAGTTTCGCCTATGACCGTCATTTTAAAGTAATCATCAACAAGAACAATTTGAGTATGCCCACCAGAAATGGTCATGGCCAAAAACGGAAACTGAGGGTTTTTGTAGCCCTCTTTTTCAATAAAGTGTGCCAAAATATGAGCTTGCATATGATTGACATCAATCAGCGGAATATCGAGTCCGTAAGCCAATGATTTTGAAAATGAAGTGCCCACTAACAATGATCCCATTAGTCCTGGGCCTTGCGTAAATGCTACAGCATCTAGGACAGCAGTGGAAATCCCAGCTTGTTTAATGGCCTGATCTACTACTGGAACTATATTTTGTTGATGTGCTCTAGATGCTAATTCAGGAACCACGCCACCATATTTTTGATGAATTTCTTGGTTAGCGACAACGTTGCTCAGGACTGTTCCATTGCATAAAATTGAAGCTGCGGTATCATCACATGACGATTCAATTCCTAATATGTATGTTTTTTTTGAACTCATTAAGACGATTTAGTGATAATAATCGTTTTTTAAATAACAAATTAAACGACTATCTTTATCCATTAATTGGACTACTGCAAAGAAATAAAAAAAATAGCACTAAAATAAATGCTTTGAGGAGTTTAAATTTTTAGAGTATTAGCGTAATTATAAATAAAATAACAGCTTTAGCATATCAAGAAGTATTTTAAAATAGTCATAAGATTTATAGCAGCTTTAATGGTGCTTTTCTTGCTATTACTATTGGTGCTATCCATACCAAGTGTACAAACACGCTTAGGGACTTATGCGACGACCAAAGTGAATAAAACTTATGGTACTGATATAAGAATTGAAAAAGCAGGACTAAGGTTCAATGGCGATGTTGCTCTTAAAAATATTCTAATTAAAGACCATCACCAGCAAACGTTGATTTCTGTAGCGGAATTAAACACCTCTATAATTAGTTTTGCCAATATTGCAGATAATAAACTCACATTTGGTGCTATTGATTTGTTTGATCTCTTTTTTAATATCAGGAAATATAAGGGAGAAGAGGGCACCAATTTAGATAGTTTTGTAGATAAATTTGATAGGGATAACCAAAGAACTAAGGCTAGCGAATTTCTTTTATCTTCTACGTCTCTACGCACTCACACAAGTAATTTTTTGTATGTCGATGAGAATTTAAACAACCCTACAATTTTGGATCTTCATGAGCTTAATCTTGAAGCCTCCGATTTTTTAATTTTAGGAAAAAACATCACCACTGCTATTACTGGTCTAAGTTTTGAAGATTCACGAGGTGCGACAGTGAAAAATTTACAAACGGAGTTTTCATATTCTTTAACTCAAATGAAATTTGATCAACTCAAAATTCAAAGTGCAAACTCTTTAATTTCTGGACAACTTCATTTTAATTATGACCGTGCAGATTTTAAAGACTTTTCAGATAAGGTCAAAGTGTCTGGTTTTTTTAAAAATAGTCGCTTAGACTTAGAGGAACTCAATGTGTTTTATAATGAGTTTGGGTCGTATCAAAAAGCGACACTTAACACTACTTTTTCGGGGACACTTAACAATTTATCTTTTGATAGATTGAATCTACAGACCTCACGCAATACTGCTGTCAGTGGAAAACTTAAATTCAAAAACGTATTTAATCCCACTATAAATAGCTTTGAGATGGATGCAGATTTTAAAAACATATCGTCCACTTATACAGATTTAAAAGCGTTATTGCCAAGAGTCTTGGGCAATAGCATACCATCGAGTTTTGAAGCTCTTGGTCGTTTTGATATGCAGGGTGCTGCCAGAGTTTCAAAGGCAACTATTGCAACCGTTTTGGATATTGAAACAGAGTTGGGAACCCTTTTTGTGGATTTAAATTTAGATCAAATTGAGACCATAGATAATGCGTTATATGTGGGGCAAATTCAATTTACAGATTTTGATATGGGACGCTTTATAAACGAGCCCAAAATAGGGTTGATTACCTCAAATTTGAGTGTCGAGGGGCGTGGATTTAACAAAGAAACTATTAATTCTATTATCAAAGGAAAATTCGATTCGGTTACGTTTCAAAACTATATATACTCTGATTTGGAAGTTTCTGGAGTGGTAAAAAATAAAGTTTTTAATGGTCAGTTAAAAATTGCAGACCCTAATCTTAAACTTAATTTTGAGGGGCTTGTAGATTTTTCGGACAACGAAAATATTTATGATTTTTCAGCTGCTATTGGGCATGCCAATTTAAATGCTTTAAATTTTGTTGAGCGCGATAACATATCCATGTTGAAGGGTCAGGTTACAATGGATATGAAAGGCACCACTATTGATAATATGTATGGTGCTATAAAATTTAAAAACGCCTTGTATCAAAATCAAAATGACCGCTATGATTTCAAAGATTTTGAGATCACTTCTGCCTTTGAAAAAAATAATGAAAGAACACTACGGGTTAACTCTCCAGAAATTGTTCAAGGAAACTTAAAGGGTAAATTTTCGATTAATGAACTTCCTAATTTATTGCGCAATTCACTCGGAGATATTTATACCAAGTACACGCCTTATCAGGTTAATGAAGGTCAGTATTTTAATTTTAATTTCAAAATTTATAATAAAATTATTGAAATTTTCTCTCCAGAACTAAAACTAGGGTCTAATACCTATATTAAGGGTAGAGTTGAAAGTGATCCTAAGAATTTCAACCTCACCTTTAAGTCTCCGAACATAAGATTAGAGCCGTTTTTTGCCAATAAAATTGAAGTGCAACTCGTTAACGATAACCCGCTTTTTAACTCCTATATTGAAGTAGATAGTTTGGCGACCCCCTATTATAATGCATCTAAATTCAGTTTGATTAATGTGACTTTAAACGATACATTATACGTAAAATCTGAATTTAAAGGCGGTAAAAATGCTACAGATGAATTTGATTTAAACCTATACTACACCATTGACGCGGATAACAAGTCTGTTGTTGGAATAAAAAAATCGAATGCACGTTTTAAAAACACACCATGGTTGATCAATGCGGCTCAGAACAAACAAAATAAAATTGTTTTTGACAGGTCATTTAAAGCCATTCTATTTGATCATCTAAAGCTAACATACGACAATGAAGAGATTCTTTTAAATGCAGCTTTTCAGGGAACTCAGAATAAGAATATAAGCCTTGATTTTCGCAATGTCGATTTAGCTAAAGTAACCCCTACAATTAAAAATCTAAGTTTAGGGGGGAATTTAAATGGGACATTAAATATCAGACAAGTCGAAAGTGTGTACCTTCCAAAATCTAGTCTTACCATTGATGATTTTGCAGTCAATGACTTTAATTTAGGGGACTTTAAGGCAGATGTTAAAGGCAACCAATCGTTGACCAATTATGATGTAAATGTATCTTTGAAAGCAGGTAATATTGAATCACTCTCTGTTGTTGGCGCCTTAGACGTGTCGGGGGAAGACTCCAAACTAGATTTGGATATCAACTTTAAAGATTTTATTTTAAATCCTCTAAACCCTTTTGGTGCTGATGTGATTACGAAAATTAGAGGTGAGGTTTCAGGAGTTGCAAAGGTAAGTGGACGTCTTGAAAAACCCCAAATCGAAGGGCAGTTAAGCCTAAATAATGGAGGGCTTGCCATTCCATATCTCAATACCGAGTATGAGTTTAAAGATAACTCCAAGATCAACTTACAAGAACAACGTTTTAGTTTTGACAATGCATTTATGGTGGACGCCGAATACCAGTCACAAGCATTTTTAAATGGAAGTATCAGTCATAATAATTTTGCAAAATGGTCTTTAGATCTTAATATTGATTCGGACCGCTTATTGGTGCTAAACACAAATGAACAGGACGAATCCTTGTACTATGGTACTGCCTTTGTGGATGGGAATATTAATATTTCCGGTCCTACAGAGCAATTATTTATAGAAGCCAATGTGGCCACTTCAGAGGGTACGATTTTTAAAATCCCTTTAAATGACAATGAAATATTATCAGAAAACTCCTATATTCATTTCCTTAGTCCAGAAGAAAAAACAAATCAAATTAGTGATCAGCCCTCTGTAGATGATGATATTAAGGGGCTTGAGATGAAGTTTAATATGGACATCAATGACGCTGCCGAAATTGAAATTGTCCTCGATAGAGAGACGGGTAGTTCTATTATTGGTCGAGGAAATGGAAGTATGTTGGCGCAAATTAATACTAAAGGTAAGTTTCAAATGTTTGGGGATTTTATTGTGCTCTCAGGGTTTTATAACTTTTCTTTTGGTAGAATTATTCAAAAGCAATTTAAGGTAGTCAAAGATGGAACTCTAGCTTGGGACGGTAGCCCTCTTAGTGCGGATATAAATATTAAAGCCCTTTATGACGGCATTAGCGTTAACCCATCAACGCTTTTAGATAATCCCATAAACCAAAGTATCCCTACCGAGGTTGAAATTCATTTAACGGGTAAACTAGACAATGCAGATCTAGACTTTGATGTGCGGTTTCCGAGTATCAATTCAACGCTTAATAGTGAGTTATCCGATCGATTAAGAGATAAAGATCAGCGCGAATTTCAAGCTTTATCGTTGTTGGCAACAGGAACTTTTAGAAGTGATTTAAGTTTGGATTCTCAAGATGCATTTGGTCTTGTTTCGGATGGTGTAACCAATATGTTGAATGAGTTTTTCTCAGACGATGAAAATAAAGTTCAATTGGGAATTAATGTGGATCTAGGAGAAACAACGCCCGAATACGAAACAGATAGTCGAGTAGGAGTGACAGTTTCTACAAAGTTGAGCGACAATATATTAATTAACGGTAAAGTTGGAGTGCCTGTTGGAGGGGTTAGTAAAACGACTGTTGCGGGAGATTTTGAAGTGGAAGTCATACTTAATGAAGATCGTACACTATCGCTTAAGTTTTTTAACAGAGAAAATAGTATTCAAAATTTTGGAGAACAGATCGGATATACCCAAGGAGTAGGCGTATCCTATAATATTGAATTTGATAATTTGAAAGAATTGTTTCAGGAGTTATTTAAAACCAAATCCAAAACCGATCAAACTAATTTAGATCCTTCATTAAAACAGAATGCTTCAGGAGTACCTAATTATATAGAATTCAAGTAATTTTGCCCTAGAAATTTACTAATTATTAAATTTTTTAGCTTCAGAACCAAATAGTTATTAACGAAAACGTTTGAATTTTAGACTGATAAAAAAATTGATACCCACTTACGGTTTTTTTAACTAATAAGTTATTAATTTTACAAATTAAACCATTACAACTATGGAAAAGAAGATAAAAAAGATTGGTGTATTAACATCTGGAGGCGATGCTCCCGGGATGAATGCAGCTATACGATCTGTAGCACGCGCTTGTGCCTATCATAATATCGAATGTGTTGGGATTTACAGAGGATATGAAGGGATGATTGAAGGGGATTTTAAAGTTCTAAATGCAAGAACTGTAAATAATATTATTAATAAAGGCGGAACGTTTTTAAAGTCTGCTCGATCTGAAGAATTCAGAACCAAAGAAGGCCGTCAAAAAGCCTATGATCAACTTCAAGAACAACACATTGACGCCTTAGTATTAATTGGTGGCGATGGAACGTTTACTGGAGGTATGATTTTTAATGAAGAATTCAACTTTCCTATTATAGGGATCCCTGGAACAATTGATAACGATATTGTTGGTACGAACTATACACTAGGATATGATACGGCTCTAAATACTGCAGTAGAAGCGATTGATAAAATTCGTGATACCGCAAGTTCTCACAGACGTTTGTTTTTCGTTGAAGTGATGGGCCGCGATGTAGGTCATATTGCTTTAAATGCAGGTGTTGGCTCTGGAGCAGAAGAAATTTTAGTGCCCGAAGAAGATTTAGGATTAGATCGTCTTTTAGAATCTCTTGAGAAAAGTAGACATACCGGAAAATCATCGAGTATAGTTGTTGTTGCTGAAGGCGATAAAACAGGAAAAAATGTATTTGAATTAAGAGATTATGTAGAAGAAAATCTAGAGGGTTATGACGTTCGAGTATCTGTTTTAGGACATATGCAACGTGGAGGGTCACCATCTTGTTTTGATAGAGTCTTAGCCTCTCGAATGGGAGTCAAAGCTGTTGAATCTTTATTAGAAGGTAAATACAATTACATGGTGGGAACCGTAAACAATAAATTAGAATTATATCCTATTGACAAAGCAGTCAAAGGACATTCAACAATAG
>JABAYZ010000155.1 GCA_018608735.1 Flavobacteriaceae bacterium
TAAAACAATACTTTTATAATTATCAAAAAAGCAACCTTAGGGTTGCTTTTTTAGGTTCTGGGGTGAAACTTAAGCATCACGTCTTTTAAGTGGCTTTTATCAACGTGCATATAAATTTCGGTGGTTGTAATGCTTTCATGGCCTAACATCATTTGAATAGCTCTCAAATCGGCTCCATTTTCAAGAAGATGTGTCGCAAACGAATGCCTAAACGTATGGGGAGATATTTTTTTTTGAATCCCTGCCTCAGCAGCCGCGTTTTTGACAATAGTAAAAATCATTGCTCGACTGAGTTGTTTTCCACGCCGGTTCAAAAACAGCGTGTCAATAAAAGCGGGTGCAATCTTTATCTGTACACGAACATAGTTTTTATACAAATTAATATAGTTCTGAGTTTGGGGGCCAATAGGAACAAAACGTTGTTTGTTGCCTTTCCCAGTCACCTTAATAAAGCCTTCTTCAAAAAATAAATCCGAAACTTTAAGCGCTGTAAGTTCACTAACACGTAGTCCACAACTGTACAAAAGTTCTATGATGGCACGGTTACGCTCGCCCTGAGGTCGGCTCAAATCAATGGTGTCGACAATACTATCGATATCCTTAACGGATAGGGTATCGGGTAATTTACGTCCTATTTTGGGTGCTTCAATGCGTTCTAAAGGATTGGAGCTACGGTAATTTTCAAAAATTAGATAATCAAAAAAACTTCGCAAGCCAGAAATAAGCCGCGATTGGGTTCGTGGATTGATTTCTTTTGCCATCTCATAAATAAAATTTTGAATATCCTCAGTGGTGATTTCTAGAGGACTCAATGTCATGGCGTTTGCTTCTAGATACTGCACTAATTTTTTAACATCAAAGGTATAGTTGTTCACGGTATGTACAGACATACCGCGCTCAATTTTTAGATATAATGCAAAATCTTTTAAGGCAGCATTCCATTTCATCAAGTTGTTTTTTGCTTTTAGTTAAATATAATATTGTCAGGTCTCAAAAACAAATATAACAAAGTGGTTTCATTAATGCTGAATTGCCTTAAAAAAATCAATTTTGAGTTTAATTTTATACTTAAACAAATTACAATAATACTTAGTGATAAAATAAAAGCCTTAAACAAGACATATAGTTCATAAACTTGTTTTATAACAGGTTTATGAGTACCCACAAAAAAAGGCCTCCTTTTCAGGAAGCCTTTTTTGTATAAAAAATAATTGGAATTATTAATTCGCTGAAAAGGTGTAGGTGATTAAATCTCCCGTTCCTTCTTCTACATCATCATCTTCAGTAAACACGGCAGTTGTTTCGGTCAACGTATCAATAGAAATCAAGGTCTCTTTTTCTACATCTACATAAAAAGCAGTTTGACTCGCATCGGACCATTCCCAAACGTCAGTTTCAGTTTTAACCCCTTGATTACTTCCATTCCAAGTGATTGTATAAGTCCCATAGGCAGAAATCGAAACCTTTATTTCAGTTGATCCAGTACAGCCATCAATAAAAGTATCCTCTTCATCATCGTCGTTCTGTATGAAGCAAGGGTCTAAATACCATTCATCTGAAGAATTCTCATTGAATTGAAATTTACTTTCAAAAACCCAAGTTCTAACTATTTTTGTATGGTTTGAATCTGCAGAAGCAGTAGTGCTTTCATCCATAGGCTCATCTTTGTCACACTCATATTCGCCATCAAGACCATTACATATTTCATAGTCTTCATATCCCTCTGGAATATTCAGCACGATATTGAATGTAGCACTAAGTGTACCGTTAGTTTCCGTCACAACAATATCGGTCAAGGTTGCAACTGTTAATTCTTCACCTTCCATATCAACTTTTAAATCTACACTAGAAACTGTTCCATCGGCATCTTCATTGAGAACATAAGCTCCAGAAATTGATTCATTGACTCCACTTACTATAAAGCTCATAACGTAAACATCATCTGTAAATTCAATAAAATTGAACGCACACGAATTTGCCATAAGTCGTTGGGCTTCTGATAGGTCCCATTTTCCATAAATAATTTTTTTAGCCTCTTCTGGACTTTTTTCAGCTACAGTTCCAGTCGCGTTTAATACAAACACCGTATTAGTTGGAACTTCTACAGTTGGGGGTGTAACGGGGTCATCACTACCACAGGCCACAACAAGGATAATACTGAATACATAAAGTAATTTTTTCATAATGCTATAAAGTTAAATTGAATTGCAAATGTAAAGTAATTTTAATTAATAGAAATAAATGTTATTGGTGGACAGTATTTAAGTAATACTACAAAAAACCCTAACACGCAAATGAATGTTAGGGTTTGCGGCGAGTATGAGGTTGCATATCCCAAAAGGAAATCCAATACAAACATAAAATCCCAAACAAGGCTACGCATTGTTTGGGATTTTATGTTTTCACATGCCAATGAAAGCAAGTTTTCAACACTTGTAAAAACACAAAATCCGAAACTTTCGTTTCGGATTTTTTTTGCGGAGAGTAAGGGATTCGAACCCCTGGAGGTGTGACCCTCAACAGTTTTCAAGACTGCCGCATTCGACCACTCTGCCAACTCTCCAATGGGCTGCAAATATAAAAGGGTTTTTAGTTCTAGCAAATACTTTTAGTAATTATTTTTTAAAAAAATAAGATAAGATATTTTTAAGCATTTATTAAGACCATTTTTTATCAAACCGTTATAAAATTATATATTTTTGAAAAAAATTACAATTATGGATATTATAAAGGCGTTAGAATGGCGCTATGCAACCAAAAAATTTGATTCTGAGGCTATTATCCCAGAAAAAACAATAGAGCTGTTAAAAAATGCGTTCAATCTTACAGCGAGTTCTTATGGGCTTCAGCCCGTAAAAATGCTTATTGTCAGTAATAAATTAACTCTAAGCGAGTTAGTTCCTCTATCTAGCAATCAAAAACAAGTAGGGCAGGCGTCCCATTTGTGTGTCTTTTGTGTAGAAACAACTATTGATGAAGCGTATATAAGAGCATTTTTTGAACGTATCAAATCAATTAACAATACTCCAGACGACATTTTGGACTCTTTTAGATCGAGTGTTATTAGTAGTTTTAAAACAAAATCTGAGGACGACATTTTTAAATGGAGTGCAAAACAAGCCTATTTAGCGATGGGTAATATGCTGACGGTATGCGCGACTCAAGGCATTGATGCGTGTCCAATGGAAGGCTTTGCTCCTGAACTATACGACGCCTATTTTAAACTTAATGAACAAGGCTTACGCTCGGTATTGATCATGCCAATTGGGTATCGTGCCAAAGATGATATGTTTTCAGCAATGAACAAAGTGCGTAAACCCTTAGCGGATTCGATTATAGAAATTAAATAAGAAAAGCATGCCTGGATTTGAATTGTTTGGCGATGCCGAACGTAAAGAAGTAAACGATGTCCTAGATAGTGGCGTTTTGATGCGTTATGGATTTGATGGCATGCGAAATGGCCATTGGAAAGCTAAGGAATTGGAACAGGCTATTCAATCCCGGTTCGATGTGAAGCACGCGCAACTTCTCTCGAGTGGAACTGCTGCAGTAAGTTTAGCATTAGCCGCTACGGGAATTGGTGCTGGAGACGAAGTCATTATGCCATGTTTTACATTTGTAGCAAGTTTTGAGGCAATTCTTATGCTAGGAGCAATCCCTGTTGTTGTGGATATTGATGACACTCTTAGCTTGGATATTCATGCTGTTCAGGCCGCCATTACACCAAAAACCAAGGCCATTATGTCTGTACATATGTGTGGGAGTATGGCCGATTTAGATGCTTTGAAACATATTTGTAATACACACAAACTTTTTCTTATTGAAGATGCCTGTCAGGCTATAGGTGGGACCTATAAAGGAAAAGCATTGGGAACTATTGGAGACTTAGGTTGTTTTTCTTTTGATTTTGTTAAAACTGTAACTTGTGGAGAAGGTGGGGTGGTCATTACCAATAAAGAAAAATTTTATACCCGTTCAGACCAGTATAGCGATCATGGTCATGACCATCATGGAACCGATAGAGGCGCAGAATCGCATCCTGCTTTGGGCTATAATTTTCGTATTTCGGAATTAAACGCTGCCGTAGGCGTTGCGCAATTCAAACGCTTAGATGAGTTTTTAGCGCTTCAAAAAAAGCATTATACAATTATCAGAAATGAGTTATCGACAATAGATGGGGTTACTTTTAGAACCGTTCCTGATGGAGGAGAAGAAAGTTATGCGTTTTTAAACTTCTTTTTAGACGATTTAGAAACCGCTCGAAAAGTCAGTCATGCATTTAAAGCTAATGGCATTGATGTGTGTTTTCATTACTATGACAATAATTGGCATTACATTCGCAAGTGGGAGCATCTTACCCAACAAAAATCTTTATACCCACTGAGTCTAGAAGTGAAGCAAGGGCTAGCTTATCTGAAAGATAAATCTTTCGAAAAGTCAGATCATTATATTGGACGAAATATGTCCTGTTTGATTAAATTATCTTGGACAGAAGAAGAGACATTGCAAAGGGCCAAAACTATGGCGGCATTGATTCGCGAAGCTACCGTTTAATAGTTGATGTAGTCAACAATTTCCAAGCCGTAACCTATAATACCAACACGTTTGGTTTGTTTACTGTTTGAAATTAGTCCCAGTTTATGAATATTAAGATCGTGTAGGATTTGTGCGCCTATCCCAAAATCTTTAGAGTCCATTTCTATACTAGGTGCCTTTACAACAGATCCTTTTTTTTGTGTATTTTTTACAATTTCTAAGCGCTTTAAAAGGTTCGAAGATTGACTTGTTTGGTTAATAAAGATAATAGCACCTTTACCATGTTTGGTAATTAGCTGAAACATTTTGTCCAATTGCATATCCGCATCATTGGTCAATGTCCCTAAAATATCATTATTAATGAGTGTCGAATTGATTCGAGTTGGTACAGTTTCATTGGTACTCCATGTCCCTTTAGTTAAGGCAATATGAACCGCATCATTTGTCGTTTGTTGGTAAGCTCTCAACCTAAAATCTCCAAAACGTGTTTCGATTTGAAAATCTTGTTTTTTCTGAATCAAAGAATCATGCTCCATTCTATAGGCAACCAAATCTTCAATGGAGATGATTTTTAAATCAAATTTCTCAGCCACCACTCTCAATTCGGGTAACCGTGCCATTGAGCCATCTTCATTCAAAATTTCAACCAAAATCCCTGCAGGTTCTAATCCTGCTAAACGGGCCAAATCTACAGCAGCCTCAGTATGACCTGTACGACGTAATACGCCTCCGTTTTTTGCTTTTAAAGGAAAAATATGCCCTGGGCGTCCTAAATCTTGAGGTTTAGTCGCAGAATCCACTAAAGATTTAATTGTTTTAGAGCGATCTGAAGTTGATATTCCTGTAGTACATCCGTTTCCAATCAAATCGACTGAGACAGTAAATTGAGTATTGTGAAGCACCGTATTGTTTTGAACCATCATATTAAGGTCTAGCTCATCACATCGTGTTTCGGTTAGGGGTGCACAAATTAGTCCTCGACCATGTGAGGCCATGAAATTAATCATTTCAGGAGTTACTTTTTCAGCTGCAGCAATAAAATCACCTTCATTTTCTCTATTTTCGTCGTCAACCACTACCACAACTTTACCTAATCGGATGTCATTAATCGCATCCTCAATACTGTTTAATTGAGCTTTAACTTGTGGTTTTTGTGTTATAATTGACATGTGATATTTTTTTTGTAAAGATATTATAAGTAATCGATTCGTTAAGATATTTTCATCAAATCTTCTTCCATTTTCTTAATAAAGAAGATTCGGTAAAGATAAAACAACGGAAAGCCTAAAAGGATGAAAACGAATGAATTTGTCAGGAATTTAACTTTTAATAATTTATAAAAGTCCGATTGATTTGAAATTGTTTTTTGGAACACAACCAGAAAAAAGATTAGGATTAGTGCACCTAGAGTTGTTAATAGTTTGCCAATAAGAGGAAATTCGTTATTGTTTAGAATTGCTCCGCCAAATCCAAAAACAATCGTGAGTATATTTAAAATTACAGCGAGTTTAGAATTTTCTTTAAAATCGATATATAATCGTAACGCATTTTCATAGTTTTGGTTAGCTAAATTACCACCCATTTTAAGTTCAAGTTCACTAATACCTCTCGATTTTAAAACGTTTAAGGCGGTTTGTTTATAATTTAAAGCTAACCCATATTGACGGAAATTTTTAACGATATCAATCAATTTATGGTTTTCAAACTGCTCCAATTCAGAAGCTATTTCTGAAGTGATGAGTTTCGTATTCTTG
>JABAYZ010000063.1:0-332 GCA_018608735.1 Flavobacteriaceae bacterium
ATTGGTTTGGCTCATTAGTTTAATTTTTTGGGTGTGTAAAAATAGTTTTTAAATTGGAGATCGCAAATTGCGACACCCAATTTTAACTTATCGGATGAAAATTATTAACGATTTCGTGTAGGTTTTCCAAGTCATCTTGCAAGTATCTTTCGGTGGAACTTATGTATCTGTGCCCTGCTAGATATTGAACTTTACTTAGATTATATTGACCTAACCAATTGGTAATGAGGTTCCACTAAATTAAGAAAAAAATAATATCTTAAAACGAAATACTTATAAAAATAATATGCCTTTTCATACATCATCAGTAACTAATTACCAACACATTCCCT
>JABAYZ010000063.1:407-1572 GCA_018608735.1 Flavobacteriaceae bacterium
CGTAGATGCGGCAGGGGCTACGAAGTCACAGACTTCGCAGAGCGGGTTTGTTTTGAGATCAAAATTTTAGCGCAACCAATAGGTTGGTCTCTTGCTTCTGTTTTCAAGGATATTAACCATGAACTCACACTTTCGGAGCGCAGTATATGACCTTGATAAAATATAAAACCTCTTCATAAACATAAAGAGGTTAATTATGGCAATATAAAAAAATATGTTTAAGCGAGTACTTCCGCTACTTTTTTTCCTATTTCTGCAGGCGATTCTACCACGTGAATGCCGCATTCTCTCATGATTTGCTTTTTGGCTTGTGCGGTGTCATCGCTTCCACCGACAATAGCACCAGCATGACCCATGGTTCGTCCAGCAGGAGCGGTTTCGCCAGCAATAAATCCAACTACGGGTTTTTTGCTTCCACTGTTTTTATACCACTTGGCAGCATCACCTTCCAGTTGACCTCCAATTTCACCGATCATCACCACACATTCGGTTTCTGAATCGTTAATAAGCATTTCTAAAGCTTCTTTAGTCGTGGTTCCAATAATCGGATCGCCACCAATTCCAATAGCAGTCGTAATTCCTAAGCCTTGTTTCACCACTTGATCAGCGGCTTCATAGGTTAATGTTCCTGACTTAGAAACAACGCCTACAGTTCCTTTTTTGAATACAAATCCAGGCATGATGCCTACTTTTGCTTCACCAGGCGTAATTACACCAGGACAATTAGGACCTACCAAACGACAGTTTTTTCCACTAATATAGTTAGAGGCTTTGATCATATCGGCTACAGGAATTCCTTCTGTAATTGTAATAATGACTTTAATTCCTGCATCGGCAGCTTCCATAATGGCATCCGCGGCAAATGCAGGCGGTACAAAAATGATAGTGGTATCCGCTCCAACTTTGTCAACAGCTTCTTTTACAGTATTAAACACAGGTTTATCTAAATGCGTTTGACCGCCTTTTCCAGGCGTTACACCGCCAACAACATTTGTGCCGTAGTCAATCATTTGAGAGGCATGAAATGTCCCTTCACTTCCTGTGAATCCTTGTACTATTATTTTTGAATCCTTATTTACTAAAACACTCATTAGGTTTTGTTTTTAATTGTTTTATTTTCAGCTACAAATGTAATTTTTTGATTATTAATTTTAAAGGTTTTACC
>JABAYZ010000063.1:1582-6275 GCA_018608735.1 Flavobacteriaceae bacterium
TTCTTTGAGTTTAGTTCTGGATTCTTCAATGGGTGTCCCAAAATAGGTTTTACCCCCTTCAACGGATTTTGTAACTCCTGTTTGTCCTAAAATAACAGCTTTGGCTCCAATGGTAATTCCACTGTTAGTACCCACTTGACCCCAAATCGTAACGTCATCTTCAATAATACAACAGCCCGCAATACCAACTTGAGAAGCGATAAGGCAGTTTTTTCCAATAATCGTGTCGTGACCCACCTGAATCAAATTGTCCAATTTTGATCCTGCTCCAATAGTAGTATCTCCCGTCACACCGCGGTCGATGGTACAAGTTGCGCCAATATGTACCTCATTTTCAATCACTACACGTCCACAAGATTTTAATTGGTCATAACCTTCAGGTCGTTTTTTATAATAAAAAGCGTTTCCGCCCAATACAGTTCCCGATTGAATCACCACATTGTCTCCAATAATGGTATCATCAAAAATACTCACATTGGCATGAATCAGTGTGTTTTTCCCAATCACTACATTGTGACCTACAAAACAGTTGGGTTGAAGGGTTGTTCCCTCCCCTATTGATGCCGACTCCGAAATGGATTGATGTGAGGCTTGAAACGGTTTAAAATGCGTGGTAAGTGTATTGAAATCTCTGAAAGGGTCATCAGAGATTAGCAAAGCTTTTCCTTTTGGGCATTCTACTTTTTTATTGATAAGAATCACTGTTGCTTGTGAAGAAAGCGCTTTGTCATAATATTTAGGATGGTCAACAAAAACAATATCTCCTGCGGTAACAACGTGAATTTCATTCATACCTAAAACTTCGAAACTTGGGTCGCCTACATAGGCACAATCAATCAACGAAGCAATTTGTTTTAAGGAGTACGGCTGAATAAATTTCATGTTATTCTTTGATCCGTTCTTTGTATGAGCCTTTGGCTGTTTCTACTTTAATTTTATCTCCTTCATTAATAAACAAAGGAACCATTACTGTTGCTCCAGTTTCTACGGTTGCTGGTTTGGTAGCATTAGTCGCCGTATTTCCTTTAATTCCGGGTTCAGTAGAGGTCACTTCAAGAACAACACTTGCTGGTAAATCTACCGAGAGTGGTGCATTGTCTTCAGTATTAATGAGCACTGTTACAACTTCGCCTTCTTTCATAAGATCAGGGCTGTCTAAAACTGCTTTTTGAAGTTCAATTTGAGAGTAATCGGCTGTATTCATGAAATGAAAGGTTTCTCCATCATTATACAAAAATTGAAATTTATGCGTTTCGACGCGTACTTCTTCAATTTTGTGACCTGCAGAAAAGGTGTTGTCAATGACTTTTCCATTGGTTACGCTTTTCATTTTGGTTCTTACAAATGCAGGACCTTTTCCAGGTTTAACATGTAAAAATTCAATAATTTTAAAAATATCGTGATTATAGTTTATGCATAATCCATTTCTAATATCTGATGTACTTGCCATAAGTTTTTAATTTGATTTAAAATATCCTTTCATAATTCCACGATGAGAGTTTTTGATGAATTGTAAAATTTCATCACGTTCAGGAGTGGCTTCCATTTCAGCTTCAATAATTTCTGAAGCTTGTGAATTGTTATAGTTTTTTTGATAGAGTAATCTATATATGTTTTGTATTTCTCTAATCTTATCTGAAGAAAATCCACGACGTCTTAATCCTACTGAATTAATTCCTACATAGGATAAAGGTTCACGGGCAGCTTTCACAAAAGGGGGAACATCTTTTCGAACCAATGAACCACCAGTTACAAATGCATGATTTCCTATAGAACAAAACTGATGTACCGCAGTCATTCCTGCCAATACAACATGATCTCCTACTTTGGTGTGCCCTGCGAGTGTACTGTTATTAGAAAAAATACAGTTTTTTCCAACAATACAATCGTGCGCAATATGACAATAGGCCATAATCAAACAGTTGTCTCCGATTACAGTTTTCATTTTATCAGAAGTTCCGCGATTTATGGTAACACATTCTCTAATAGTTACGTTGTTTCCGATTTCTACAGTAGTGTCTTCATCGTCGTACTTAAGGTCTTGTGGCATTGCGGAAATCACAGAACCTGGAAAAATATTACAGTTTTTTCCGATGCGAGCACCTTCCATGATTGTGACATTAGAGCCTATCCAGGTGCCTTCTCCTATGACAACATTGTTGTTGATTGTTGTAAAAGGCTCAATTACCACATTTTTGGCAATTTTTGCTCCGGGATGTACATATGCTAAAGGTTGATTCATTGTGTAATGTTTTACTGTAATATTTTATTTAACTTTAGTTATTTGAGCCATTAATTCGGCTTCTGCACATAATTTCCCATTGGCATAGGCATAGCCTTGCATGTGACATATTCCTCTTCTAATTGGAGAGATTAAAGAACAACTAAATATAAGTGTATCTCCTGGTACTACTTTTTGTTTAAATTTTACTTTATCCATTTTCATGAAAAACGTAAGGTAGTTTTCTGGATCTGGAACGGTATTTAAAACAAGTACTCCACCTGTTTGTGCCATCGCTTCTACGATCAAAACTCCCGGCATTACTGGTGCTCCAGGGAAATGACCTACAAAGAATGATTCGTTCATTGTGACATTTTTAGACCCGATAACATGATTTGGAGATAACTCATATATTTTATCTAGAAACAAAAATGGAGGACGATGCGGTAACATATCCATAATTGCATTCACATCCATTAAAGGGGGTTGGTTTAAATCGACATTAGGAACATTATTTCGACGTTCCATTTTAATGATTTTAGATATTTTTTTAGCAAATTGAGTATTTACAAAATGTCCTGGTTTATTGGCAATTACTTTTCCTTGAATCCGCGTTCCGATCAACGATAAATCTCCTACGACATCGAGGAGCTTATGGCGTGCTGCTTCATTTGGATAATGTAACGTCAGGTTGTCTAAAACGCCATTAGGTTTTACGGAAATAGAATCTTTATTAAATGCTACTTTTAAACGTTCCATGGTCTCTTTTGAAATGGGTTTGTCAACATAAACAATAGCATTGTTTAAATCGCCGCCTTTTATCAAACCATTCTCAAGAAGCATTTCGAGTTCATGTAAAAAACTAAAGGTTCTTGAATCTGAAATATCGTTTTTAAAATTTGAGAGGTGTTGTAAGGTTGCATTCTGAGTTCCCAGGACTTTAGTTCCAAAATCGACCATAGTCGTAATTTGGTATTCATCTGAAGGAATAATCGTAATCTCACTACCAGTATCTTCGTCGGTGTATGAAATAACATCTTTAACAACAAACACTTCTCTAAAGGCTTCTTGTGTTACGGTACCAGCACTTTCTAGAGCCTCTACAAAATACTTAGAAGAGCCGTCCATGATTGGAGGTTCTGAAGTACTTAATTCTATAATGACATTATCTATTTCTAGACCTACTAGAGCTGCTAATACATGTTCACATGTTTGAATGGTCACACCATTTTTTTCTAAACAAGTACCACGCTGCGTATTGGTAACCAAATTGGCATCGGCTTTAATAATTGGAGCGCCTTCTAGATCTATTCGTCTAAAAGAATAACCATTATTAATTTCAGCAGGCAGGAAATTGATTTCTACCTCTAAACCTGTATGTAGCCCCACCCCTTTCAGGGACACTTTTCTAGAGATGGTTGTTTGTTTTGATTCGGTTTTGATAATCATGATTTGAGGGATTTTTCTAATGCGTTAACTGTATTAACTATTTTGGGTAAGTTTTTAAAATGAATAAACGATTTGTAATAATCTCTAAATGAAAAAGCTGGAGATCCTTGTAGGACTTCATTGTCTTTAATATTGTGTCCAATTCCAGATTGAGCTTGAATTTTCACATTGTTTCCAATAACAATATGTCCGGCCACACCAACTTGTCCTCCAATTTGACAATTTGTTCCAATTTTAGCAGAACCAGCGATTCCTGTTTGTGCAGCTATCACGGTGTTTTCGCCAATAACTACATTGTGAGCGACTTGGATATGGTTGTCAAGTTTAACGCCTTTTTTAATTAATGTAGAGCCAAGAGTCGCACGATCAATAGTTGTCGAAGCACCAATATCTACGTGATCTTCAATTATAACATTTCCAATTTGAGGTACTTTTTGATACGCCCCATTTTCATCGGGGGCAAATCCAAATCCATCTGCTCCAATAACTGCTGCCGAGTTTATAAAACAATGGGCACCAATGACACAGTCTGAATAAATTTTTACTCCAGAGTATAAAGTAGTATGAGCTCCAATGGTTACATTGTCACCAATAAATGAGTTGGGATAAATTTTTACATGATCCCCAATTACTACATTTTCTCCGATATGAGAAAATGCACCAATATAAACTTCCTCACCATAAGTCGCTGATTCTGCTATAAATATAGGAGACTCCACACCAGACTTATTGTTTTTTATATGGTTGTAATATTCAAGCAGTTTAGAAAACGCACCATAGGCGTCTTTAACCTTGATAAGAGTTGTATTTATTTTTTGTTCAGGAACAAAATCCTGACCTACAATGGCTATTGAGGCCGCTGTAGTATATATGTACGGAGTGTATTTAGGATTTGCTAAAAAGGTTAGTGAACCTTGAGCGGCTTCCTCAATTTTAGAAAGTGTATGAACTTCAACTTCGGAATTCCCTAAGACTTCTCCATTTAATATCTCTGCTATTTGATTGGCTGTAAATTTCATTACT
>JABAYZ010000172.1 GCA_018608735.1 Flavobacteriaceae bacterium
AATTATTATCACAATAGATGAAAATTATTTCTTATAACGTTAACGGAATTCGAGCAGCGCTCAAAAAAGGATTTATAGAATGGCTGAAAAGTGCTGACCCAGATGTCATTTGTTTGCAGGAAATAAAAGCACAAGAGGATCAACTTGACTTGAGTGTTTTTGAAGCTGCAGGCTATGCCTACAACTATTGGTTTAGTGCCCAAAAAAAAGGCTACAGTGGCGTGGCCATTTTATCTAAAACAAAACCGACTAATGTAGTGTTTGGAACTGGAATTGATTCCATGGATTTTGAAGGTCGTAACATCCGCGCAGATTTTGAAGGGGTCTCAGTGATGAGTTTATACCTGCCTTCTGGAAGTAACTTGGCACGTTTGGAGCATAAACTGGAGTATATGGATTTGTTTCAAAACTATATAAACACGCTCAAAAAAGAAGTCCCTAATCTTATTATTTGTGGTGATTATAACATTTGTCATGAAGCTATAGACATACATGATCCTGTAAGAAATAAAAATGTGTCTGGGTTTTTACCTGAAGAACGCGCTTGGATGACTGCATTTTTAAACACTGGATTTATTGATGCCTTTCGCGAGTTTAATTCGGAGCCCCATAATTATAGCTGGTGGAGTTACCGTGCAAATTCTCGTGCCAATAATAAAGGGTGGCGGCTGGATTATACATTAGTTTCAAAACCCTTACAAGAAAAACTAAAACGTGCCGTTATCCTATCTGAAGCAGTTCATAGTGACCACTGTCCTGTTTTAGTTGAATTACAATAAATTAATTTATAAATTAAAATACAATGATCAAAAAACTCTTAATTTTTACACTCGTTATTTTCACTTTTACTTCATGTGTGTCTTCCAAACTACACAAAGAATTGGAAGGAAAATATACCACACTCAAAAATGACTATGATGACTTAAACGCTAATAGTGATGGGGTTTTGAATGACAAAAATAATCTTGAAAACCAATTGGATGAATTGCAAAGTGCATACGATGCGACTGTTTTGGAACGGGATCAATTACAACAAGAAACAACGGTTCTTCAAAAAAAATATGACACACTAAACGATTCATACACTGCTTTAGAACAAAACAGTTCAAAAGCGATCGCCGATAATGTTCAGAAAAACAGAGAACTCTTGGCACAGTTAGAAGCTAAAGAACAAGCCTTAGCAGCAGAAAATAATCGGCTTTTAAAATTAGAGGCAGACATGCAAGAACGCTCTCAACACATTGCAGAATTAGAAGGTTTGATCGCTTCTAAAGACCAAGCTATGCGTGACTTAAAAAATGCCATTTCGAGTGCACTTACCGCATTTGAAGGGAAAGGACTTACTATAGAACAACGTAATGGGAAGGTATATGTTTCTATGGAAAATAAATTATTGTTCAAGTCTGGTAGTTGGGCCATTGGGTCAGAGGGACGTACTGCTATTGAACAACTCGGAGCCGTTTTGGGAGACAATCCTGATATTGCGGTGCTCATCGAGGGACATACCGATAATGATCCTTTTTCTAGTGGTGGGCAAATTGCTAATAACTGGGATCTTTCAACCAAACGTGCCACAGCGATTGTACAAATTTTAAGCGAAAATAGCGCCATCAATCCAGAAAGTTTAACAGCTGCTGGACGAGGTGAATTTGCGCCAATTGCATCAAACGAAACCACTACAGGGAAAGCCAAAAACAGACGTATTGAAGTGGTGCTTACACCAAAATTAGATGAAATATCAAAGCTTTTAAATAACGATTAATGAAATACACCAAACTTCCGAGTACAGATATTAAAGTGAGTAAAATATGCCTAGGTACTATGACCTGGGGAAACCAAAACACAGAAGCTGAAGGCCATGCTCAAATGGATTTTGCGTTAGATCATGGGGTCAATTTCATTGACACCGCAGAGCTTTATCCTGTGCCAGCAACCCCTGAAACGCAGGGCCTAACAAGTAAGTATATTGGATCTTGGTTGAAAAAAAACAACACAAGAGATAAGGTTATAATTGCCAGTAAAATTGCGGGGCCTGGAGATTATACTGCTCATATTAGAACTACAGGTTTTAGCGGAAATTCCATTAAAGATGCGTTGGATTTGGAGCTCACACGTTTACAAACGGATTATATTGATTTATACCAGTTGCATTGGCCAGAACGCCACACCAATATTTTTGGAGTACGGGATTTTAAACCCAGTTCAAATGATCCATGGGTTGACAATTTCAATGACGTATTACACACTTTAAAAACTTTTGTGGATGCTGGTAAAATTAGAGCAATTGGGATTTCAAATGAGAAAGCTTGGGGCGCAATGCGCTATACAGAAGAAGTAAGGAAAAGTAATTTAACGCCTATAAGTACCACACAAAATGCATACTCTATGCTAAACCGTGTGTTTGAAGGCGATTTAGCTGAAGTGTCCTTGCGTGAAAATATTGGACTTTTGGCCTATTCCCCTTTAGCTTTTGGCGTACTTTCTGGAAAATATATTGAGGGTACTGCTGCCGATAATGCGCGTTTAAAACTGTTTCCACGTTTTGCACGTTATAGCAGTGAACAATCTACTGAGGCTACCAAGCAGTATATGAAATTGGCAAAGGATCTAGGCATCAGTTTAACAACCCTGGCATTAGCTTTTGTGAACCAAAGACCATTTGTAACCAGTAACATTATTGGTGCGACTAATTTAGACCAACTTAAAGAAAACATAGAGAGTATTCACACTGAACTTTCTCAAGAAACATTGGACCGTATCGATGCTATTCACGCAAACATACCAAATCCAGCGCCTTAGATTTTAACTTAATCCCTTTATTCTAAGAAGCCTTGTCTTTATTGGCGAGTTGTCCACAAGCAGCGTCAATGTCTTTACCACGAGAGCGGCGAACGGTGACTGTAATATTTTTGGCCTCTAACATGGATACATACAAATCAATCGCTGCAGTATTGGCTTGTTGAAAAATCCCATCATCAATAGGGTTATATTCAATCAGATTGACTTTACTTGGTGCGAATTGACAAAACTTTATTAGGGCTTCGATATCAGTTTTGGTGTCATTAATTCCTTCCCAAACCACATATTCGTATGTGATAATGCGATTGGTAGCAGCATACCAGTGTTGTAGTGCTTCACGCAAATCTTTTAAAGGAAAGGTTTCATTAAACGGCATGATAGATGTCCGAACGCTATCTATAGCAGAATGGAGAGAAACAGCTAAATTAAATTTAACCTGGTCATCTGCCATTTTTTTGATCATTTTTGGCACGCCTGAAGTAGAGACTACAATGCGCTTTGGCGACATCCCTAAACCTTCTTTGGAGGTGATTTTATCAATCGCTTTGAGGACGTTATTATAATTCATTAACGGCTCTCCCATCCCCATAAATACAATATTTGAGAGTGGGCGATCGTGGTATAATTTACTTTGTTTATCAATGGCAACAACTTGATCATAAATCTCATCAGGATTCAGATTTCGCATGCGTTTTAATCGAGAGGTGGCACAAAACTTACAATCAAGACTACAGCCAACTTGCGAAGATACACAGGCGGTAGAGCGCTTAGTTGTTGGAATCAGCACGGATTCTACAATCATGCCGTCGTGGAGTCGAATACCGTTTTTGATTGTCCCGTCTGAGCTACGCTGCATCGAATCAACTTCAATATGGTTAATGCTAAAATTATCATCCAACATCTGACGCGTGTTTTTTGATAAATTGGTCATGTCCTCAAAATGATGCGCACCTTTTTGCCAGAGCCATTCATAAACCTGAGTACCTCTAAAAGCTTTGTCGCCTTGGCTGGTAAAAAAAGCCCTTAAGTCCTCTTTTGATACTGCGCGAATGTCTTTTTTGGTGGGTTTCATAAACGGGTTAACAACGTTGGTAAATAAAAAAAGCCTCTTTGACGAGGCTTTTAGGTCATTTATTTAAATGATTAGCATGGCATCACCATAGCTATAAAATTTATATTTTTCTTTAACAGCTTCTTCATACGCTCTTTTTACAAAATCATGTCCACCAAAAGCAGCAGTCATCATTAATAGCGTAGATTTTGGTGTATGAAAATTGGTAATCATACAGTTAGCAATTGAAAAATCATAGGGTGGAAAAATAAATTTGTTTGTCCATCCAGAAAATTCATTCAGGTTGCCAATAGAAGATACTGAACTTTCAATAGCGCGCATGGCGGTAGTTCCAACGGCACAAATGCGACGTTTGTCGACCAATGCTTTATTAATTGTAGTGGCTGTAGTGTTGGGAATAATAATTTCTTCACTATCCATTTTATGCTTAGACAGATCTTCTACTTCTACAGGATTAAATGTTCCTAATCCAACATGTAATGTTATTTCTGCGAAGTTAATACCTTTGATTTCAAGACGCTTCAATAAATGTTTTGAAAAGTGAAGTCCTGCTGTAGGAGCAGCAACTGCCCCTTCATTTTTGGCATAAATTGTTTGGTAACGTTCTTCATCTTCTGGCTCAACCTCTCGATTGATATATTTTGGCAAAGGCGTTTGACCTAGTTGTGTTAGTTTTTTTCTGAATTCCTCATAAGACCCATCATACAAGAAACGAAGTGTACGCCCTCTTGAAGTCGTGTTATCAATCACCTCAGCTACTAGTGTTTCATCTTCTCCAAAGTAGAGTTTGTTTCCTATTCTAATTTTGCGTGCAGGATCTACTAAGACATCCCATAAACGTTGCTCTGGATTTAGTTCTCTAAGAAGAAATACTTCTATGCGAGCACCTGTTTTTTCTTTATTTCCAAACAAGCGTGCTGGAAATACTTTGGTATCATTAAGTATCATTACATCGTCTTCATCGAAATAATCAATTAAATCTTTAAAGTATTTGTGTTCGATTGTTTGTTTCTCACGATTTAAGACCATGAGTCTCGACTCATCTCTGTTTTCGGAAGGGTATTCTGCTAATAGTTCATCAGGCAATTCAAAGCCAAAGTGTGATAATTTCATGCTTGGTTTTTAGATATCAAGCTGCGAAGATACAACCTCAAAATAGGCGTTGTCAAGTAATTAGACCTTTATTTTTCGAATTCAGAAATATTGAAACCCATTTGCTCTAAATTTTTCCAAAAATCAGGGAAAGATTTTGATACGACTTCAGCTTCCTTTATAGAAAATGAGGTTAAAAGTGCTAGTGGTGCAAATGCCATAGCCATCCTGTGGTCGTTATAGGTTTCTACAATCGCACCCGGTTTTAATGGGCTTGGTACAGAAAGATCCAAGCTGTCATTAGTAATCGCTATTGAAGTCCCGAATTTTTCAATTTCATTTTTAAGAGCTTCTAAGCGGTCTGTTTCTTTAATTTTGAGGGTATGTAACCCTGTTAGGTTGCATTTAATTTGAAGTCCTAAACACGTCACCACAATGGTTTGGGCGATGTCTGGCGCATTGGCTAAATCTAAATCCAAACACTCTGGTAAATTGGTGTCAACTTTATGCAAGTTGATTTTAGACCCCTCAAACGTGGTTTGAACCCCCAAATGCTTGTAAATAGCTTGTAAAACTGCATCGCCTTGTAAGCTGTCTTTTTTATAAGTGCTCAAATTGATTTGAGTCCCCACAGGACTTAAGGCTATAATACTATAAAAGTAGGATGCTGACGACCAGTCGGACTCTACTGTTAAGGTTTTTGAAACGGTCTCTAAATAGGGTTTTACCTGAATCACTTGACCTTCAAAGCGGGTTTCAACTCCAATTTGATTTAATAAGGAAAGCGTCATATTGATGTAGGGAACCGAAGTGATTTTTCCCTCAAGATGTAATTTTAAACCCTTTTCTAGCTTTGTAGCCATCAATAATAATGCTGATATGTATTGACTGCTCACATTCGCTTTCATTCGGACTTCATTCTTCACTAAAGTTTTCCCAGTGATTCGTAAGGGAGGATACCCCTCTTCTTTGTCATAGGCAATCTCTGCACCCAATGCTCTTAGTGTGTCCACCAGAATTTTGATGGGACGTTCTTGCATTCTTTGTGACCCTGTCAACAGGGTTGTTTTACCTTCTAAGGTCGCAAAATAAGCAGTCAAAAAACGCATAGCGGTTCCTGCATGATGAATGTCTACAACAGGATTATCAGAATCCAAGGCTTTGAGCATGTACTGACTGTCGTCAGAATTGGATACATTCTTAATTTCTAAGTTTTTAAAAAGTGCTTTTAATAATAACAGTCGGTTGGACTCACTTTTGGACCCTGTAATCGTAATATCGGTACTTGGGTTGA
>JABAYZ010000171.1 GCA_018608735.1 Flavobacteriaceae bacterium
CAGTTATTGAAGAAGTTGTTGCGGAAGTTGAAGAAGCGGCTCCTGAAGTTGTTGCTGAAGAAGTTGTTACTGAAGATGTTGTTGCTGAAGAAGCGGCACCAGAAGCACCAGCTACTGAAGAAAAATAAAAAATTAATTTTTTTTTATACCTTTAAAACCTGGCAATTTTGTCAGGTTTTTTTTATGACATAAATCATGACAAAAGAAGAGTGTTTTTATTTGGGGAAAATCGTAAAAAAGTATAGTTTTAAGGGAGAACTTCTCGCAAAACTAGATACTGATCAACCCGATATTTATGAGAACTTAGATGCCATTTTCATAGAAGTCAACGGCACATTAATTCCATTTTTTATTGAAAAATCGCAACTGCATAAATCGGATTTACTCCGACTTAAATTTGACGATGTAACCAATGAATCTGATGCAGATGCCTTAATAAAATGTGACCTCTATTTACCTTTAAATTTACTACCTAAGCTAGAGGGAAACAAATTTTATTTTCATGAAATTATTGGCTATCAACTCAAAGATGAGAACTTTGGACCTGTAGGTAGCATTAAAGGGGTTAATGACTCCACGGCTCAACCCTTATTTGAAGTAGATCGCGATGGCATAGAAATTTTGATTCCTATGAACGATGATTTCATTAAAAGCCTGGATCGCGAAGCCAAAACAATTACAGTCAACACCCCACCTGGATTGATTGAATTATACTTAGAGTAATGTCAAAGCCTTTTCGTTTTAAACACTTTAGTGTTGAGCAAGCGCGTTGCGCCATGAAAATTGGAACGGATGCCGTATTATTAGGGGCTTGGGCCGATTTAGAAGCACAACCCAATTCTGTCTTGGATATTGGTGCGGGTACTGGTATTTTAGCACTGATGATGGCTCAACGAAGTGACGCCAAACTTATAGACGCCCTTGAAATTGATGATGCCGCCTACGAACAATGTGTTGAGAATTTTGAAAACTCCGATTGGGGCGATCGTTTATTTTGTTACCACGCAGCACTCGATGAGTTTACCGATGAAATCGAAGATCAATATGACCTGATTATTTCAAATCCACCATTCTACACCGATACCTTTAAAACAGAAAATGAGGAACGAAACACAGCACGGTTTGAAGATGCCATGCCTTTTGACACCCTCCTACAATCAGTTTCCGAATTATTGTCCAAATCTGGACAATTCAATGTAGTGCTTCCTTATAGCGAAGAAAGCACATTTATCAAATTAGCAGAAAAAAAAGGTCTATTCCCCTGTCGAATATTGAACGTCAGAGGGCAACAATCGAGTTCTATAAAACGAAGTTTGATATGTTTCACGTTTCAAAAAAAAGCAATTAAAACAACATATCTCACTATCGAAATTACACGCCATCACTACACAAAAGAATACCTTTCACTCACCAAAGATTTTTATTTAAAATTATAGATTTTACAAGCGGATTAAGTATTTTTGTCTAAATATTATTTAATTCACATTTTTTTGATTAAAAAATGAGTTAAAACTAAAAAATAGAGATGAAAGCAGATTTATTTGAAGCACCTGATTATTACAACTTAGATGATTTATTGTCTGATGAGCATAAACTTGTTAGAGGTGCAGCCCGTGACTGGGTCAAAAGAGACATCTCTCCTATCATAGAAGACTATGCACAACGCGCAGAATTTCCAACTCAAATTATTGGAGGTTTAGCCGAAATTGGTGCCTTTGGTCCCTACATCCCCACAGAATATGGTGGTGCAGGCTTGGATCAAATTTCCTATGGATTGATCATGCAAGAGATTGAACGTGGCGACTCTGGTGTTCGAAGTACAGCATCGGTACAATCGTCCTTAGTAATGTATCCAATATGGAAATATGGAAATGAAGCACAACGTCAAAAATATTTACCAAAACTTGCAAGTGGCGAATGGATTGGTTGTTTTGGACTAACTGAACCGGATCATGGTAGTAACCCTGGTGGAATGACTACAAATTTTAAAGATATGGGAGACCATTATCTATTAAATGGCGCTAAGATGTGGATCTCAAACTCTCCAATCGCAAACGTAGCTGTTGTCTGGGCAAAAAATGAAGAAGGCCGAATTCATGGATTACTTGTTGAGCGTGGGATGGACGGATTTACAACTCCTGAGACGCATAACAAATGGTCCTTACGTGCAAGCTCTACAGGAGAACTTATTTTTGATAATGTCAAAATTCCAAAAGAAAACCTTTTACCTAATAAATCTGGATTGGGTGCGCCACTAGGCTGCTTAGATTCTGCACGTTATGGAATTGCTTGGGGGGCTATTGGTGCTGCTATGGATTGCTATGATACCGCTTTACGATATAGCAAAGAACGTATTCAATTTGGAAAACCGATTGGACAATTTCAATTGCAACAAAAAAAACTTTCGGAGATGATTACCGAAATCACAAAAGCACAATTATTAACATGGCGTTTAGGCGTATTAAGAAATGAAGATCGTGCAACTACAGCACAAATTTCGATGGCAAAACGAAACAATGTCGATATGGCTATAAAAGTTGCTCGTGAAGCCCGACAGCTGTTAGGCGGTATGGGCATTAGTGGTGAATACAGTATTATGCGTCATGCTATGAACCTAGAAAGTGTCATTACTTATGAAGGTACGCATGACATCCATTTATTAATTACGGGGTTTGATATTACGGGATTAAATGCCTTCAAATAAGTTATTAATATGAATACTCGTTTAAAAATAACTATACTAACGCTGTTTGTGGGCTTCGCCTTTTTTGGGTGTCATTCGAAAACTGGTGGTGTTCAAAATCAAACCCCTGTTGTAGAAGCTAGAAGCTTTAAAAAAATAAAAATAATTTCGCTTGGCGACAGCTATACTATTGGTCAAAGTGTGTGTGAAAGTTGTCGGTTTCCAGAACAATTAAAAGACAGTTTACAACTGCGCTATACTGCACTTGATTCGTTTAATCTTCAAATCATTGCACAAACGGGTTGGACAACAACCAATCTGAAAAATGAAATTTCATCAGCAGAGCCACAAACTGATTTTGATTTGGTGACTCTCCTAATAGGAGTCAATAATCAATATCAAAACAAAGCCTTTTCACTCTATGAAACTGAATTTGTAGAACTGGTCAATACGGCCATTTCATTGGTAGGCGGTGAGGCGTCTAAATTAATTGTCGTGTCTATACCCGATTATGCCTACACCCCATTTGGTCAAAGTAGTAACGCCTTAAACATTAGCGCACAGCTCGAATTGTACAACAACTATGCACAATCGTATTGTGCAGAAAACAACTTAAAATACGTATACATCACTGATATTACTCAAGAGGGATTGATCAATCCAGCCTTGGTAGCTTCGGATAATTTACATCCTTCGACGCTTGCATACACCAAATTTGTAGAGCGAATTCTACCTTTAGCATTGGATATTTTAGAGTAAATTTTTACTGAAAACGAAAGTTAATCTTCAGGAGCTAATTCAATTTCAAGACCTTCCATTTCTGGAGTAACTTGAATTTGGCATCCCAAACGACTGTTGGGTTTAACATTAAAGGCTTCACTAAGCATAGCCTCTTCTTCGTCTTGCATTTCACGAAGTGGGTGTTCCGTTAAGACATAACATTGACATGAGGCACACATGGCCATACCGCCACAAACCCCTATGGTACCCTCTGGCGCTAGTTCATAAAGCCGAACAACTTCCATGAGGTTAAGAGCCATATCTACGGGAGCAGCGATTTCATGTAATTTTCCATCGCGATCTGTAATTTTAATTTGTATATCTTGTTCCATTAATTTATTGATTTTATAACAGCTTTGGGGGCTTCTTTTCGTGTACCGTCAAAGCCATCAATTCCGCTGACGGTAGTGTATTTTAATACGTAGCGTTTTCCGGGGTTAATAATTTGATAGGCTGCTTGGCACATCAGGGTCGCTTCATGGAAACCACAAAGGATAAGCTTCAGTTTTCCTGGATAAGTATTCACATCGCCAATAGCAAAAACACCAGGGATGTTCGTTTGATAATCAAGAGCATTATTGACCTTGATTGCATTTTTTTCTATTTCTAAACCCCATTCCCCAATTGGCCCTAATTTTGGAGATAATCCAAATAAAGGAATGAAATTATCGGTTTCTATGCGTACTGGAGATTCCCCTAATTTTGTTAGCTCGATAGCTTCAAGTTGGGTTTCGCCAATAAGTGCGGTAACCTCAGCAGGTGTAATGATATTAATGAGACCGCTATCTTTTAACTCTTGAACTTTATCAACTGAATCTAAAGCTCCACGAAATTCATTTCGACGGTGAATTAGAGTGACTTCACTGGCTACAGTGCTTAAAAAAATACTCCAATCCAAGGCAGAATCGCCTCCACCAGAAATGACTACTTTTTTATTTCGATATATTTCAGGATCTTTAATGATATAAGCTACGCCTCTATCTTCGTAAAAATCTATATTTTTAAGAACGGGTTTCCGCGGTTCAAAACTCCCCAGTCCACCAGCAATAGCAACTACTGGTGCCTTGTGTTGCGTGCCTTTATTTGTAGTGACAATAAACGCCCCATCCGTTTGTTTCTCGATAGTTTCAGCACGTTCACCTAAAGTAAAACCCGGTTCAAATTGCTTGCATTGCTCCAACAATTTCTCAGTAAGATCGCCGGCAAGAATTTCTGGATAGGCAGGGATATCGTAAATTGGTTTTTTGGGGTAAATTTCAGAACACTGTCCACCCGCTTGCGGTAGCGCATCAATTAAATGACATTTCATTTTAAGAAGGCCTGCTTCAAAAACAGCAAACAATCCTGTAGGACCAGCACCAATAATTAAAATATCCGTTTCAATCATTTTTTAAGCTTCAATATTGATAACCGACTGAATTTGAGGAGCATATTTTTTAATCGTCATTTCAACTCCTGATTTTAACGTCATTTGATTGACACTACAAGAGGAACATGCGCCAACTAATTGTACTTTGACCACTTCGTCATTTTCAATGGCAATAAGATTGATATTACCACCATCGTTTTCAAGAAATGGACGAATTTCATCCAAAGCTTTTACAACATTTAGTCTAATTTCTTCTGAACTCATAGCCTTTATTTTTTGACCGCAGAACAGCCTGCCATCGTGGTTATTTTAATTGCATCTGTAGGCGGCAATGCCGTATTTCGACGTACAACTTCTTGCGCTACATTTTGAGTGATTTTATTGAACGCCTCTTCAATAGGGGTTGCGTCTTGCATCGCTGCTGGTCGACCTACATCACCCGCTTCTCTGACACTTTGCACCAAAGGAATTTCTCCTAAAAATGGAATTTTTAAATCTTCCGCCAAATGCTTAGCACCCTCTTTTCCGAATAAATAATACTTATTATCTGGCAATTCTTCTGGGGTAAAATAGGCCATATTTTCAATAATCCCTAAAACGGGTACATTGATACTTTCTTGTTGAAACATAGCCACCCCTTTTTTGGCGTCGGCAAGTGCCACCGTTTGTGGTGTACTAACAACTACAGCGCCAGTAATTGGCAAGGACTGCATGATACTCAAATGGATGTCTCCTGTGCCCGGAGGTAAATCAATAAGTAAAAAGTCTAACGTTCCCCAAGCCGCATCAAAAATCATTTGATTCAATGCTTTTGAAGCCATTGGTCCTCTCCAAACTACAGCTTGATCTGGTTTGGTGAAAAATCCAATAGATAAAATTTTAACGCCGTAACTTTCAACAGGTTTCATTTTTGATTTCCCCTCTACAGTTACTGCCAGAGGTTTTTCATTTTGGATATCAAACATAATTGGGATTGATGGCCCATAGATATCTGCATCTAAAATCCCTACTTTGAATCCCATTTTAGAAAGTGAAACCGCAAGGTTAGAAGTTACTGTAGATTTACCAACCCCTCCTTTTCCGGAGGCAACGGCTACTATATTTTGAATGCCAGGGATGGACTTCCCTTTAATTTCGTTTTTTGGTTGTGCTGGAGCGTCTACTTTTACATTTACTTGAATCTTTGCCTTGGCATAGACCAGCTCATGAATGGTTTTTAGGATGTCAACTTCCGTGCGTTTTTTGGCCTGTAAACTGGGATTGGAAATGGTGATATCAATAATCACCTCATCCGCAAAAACCATTATATTTTTCACAGCTTTGCTTTCAATCATGTTTTGACCTTCGCCTGGAACTGTTATCGTTTTGAGCGCTTGCTCTATGTCTTGTTTGTTAAATTTCAAAGTCT
>JABAYZ010000244.1 GCA_018608735.1 Flavobacteriaceae bacterium
CACAAAGGCCGTTCAAGAATTTGACACCATGGTCGAAAAGCTCAAAAAAGCAGGTGTACAGGTCATTGTCGTCGAGGATTCAAAAGACTTTGACACACCCGACTCCATTTTTCCAAATAACTGGATTTCATTTCACGATAATGGTACCATTGGATTATATCCTATGTTTGCCGAAAATCGACGTCTAGAACGCAAGGATTCAATTTTAGAAGCCGTTGAAGCCAAAGGTTTCAAAATTGAAACAGTGGTTGATTATACTGAAGCTGAAAACGATGGTTACTATTTGGAAGGAACTGGTAGTATTTTATTGGATCGTGAGAACCAAAAAGCCTATTGCGCGCTTTCAGCAAGAGCCGATGAAGAATTGTTTATAGAGTTTTGTGAAGATTTCGAATATACACCAGTAGTGTTTTCAGCCTATCAAACGGTCAACGCTAAACGCGAAAAAATTTATCACACCAACGTAATGATGTGCTTAGGAACCACCTTTGCAGTGGTTTGTTTGGCTAGTATCGATGACAAAAAAGAACGAAAAAATCTTCTTAAACACCTTCATGAAGATGGAAAAAAAGTCATTGAAATTTCTGAAGACCAAGTTAATAATTTCGCGGGGAACATGCTTCAATTAAAAGGTACTGATGACCATAGTTATTTGGTAATGAGTCAATCAGCATTAGATTCGCTACGTCCAGCTCAAGTCCAGTTGTTAGAGGCTCATGCGACCATTATATCAAGTTCTTTAGATACCATCGAAGCTTGTGGTGGTGGTAGTGCACGCTGTATGATGGCCGAAGTGTTTTTGCCACAAACGGCGTCAAATTAGGATTAAAAAAAATGTATCTTTGTGGCTGAAATCAGATATACAATGACACTTCAGGAAGCTTTATCACACCATATAAAACAAGCGTTTGTAACGCTCTACAATACCCCTTTAGAAACGGTTGAATTTCAATCTACTCGTAAAGATTTTGAGGGCGATATTACCGTCGTAACCTTTTCAATGTTGCGCACCGTAAAAATGAATCCAGCCCAATTGGGCGAAGATCTAGGGGCGTATTTATCTGAACATGCAGACGAAGTTGTGGGGTATAATGTCGTTAAAGGGTTTTTGAACCTAGTGATTTCTGACGCCTATTTTATGGCGTTCTTTCAAAACGTGAACTCGAATCCTACATTTGGTATTGTAAAACCCTCAAACGATCAAGCGATGATGGTCGAGTATTCCTCTCCAAACACAAATAAACCCCTTCATTTAGGCCATGTTAGAAACAATCTGTTAGGCTATAGTGTGGCAGAGATTTTAAAGGCCTCAGGCAAAAAGGTCTATAAAACTCAAATTATCAATGATCGTGGGATTCATATATGTAAAAGTATGCTGGCTTGGCAACGTTATGGCAATAGTGAAACCCCAGAGACTACGGGGTTAAAAGGAGATAAGCTCGTTGGGAATTACTACGTAAAATTTGACAAAGTCTATAAAGAAGAAATCAGTACCTTAGAAGCACAGGGGCTTTCTACAGCCGATGCAAAAGCTCAAGCTCCCATTTTATTAGAAGCTCAAGACATGCTTTTAAAATGGGAAGCAGGAGATGCAGCAGTCGTGTCGCTTTGGGAGCAAATGAATGCCTGGGTATATGCTGGATTTGAAGTGACTTATAAAGCATTGGGTGTTGATTTTGATAGCTATTATTACGAGAGTCAAACCTATTTATTAGGGAAGTCATTTATAAAAGAAGGCCTTCAAAGCGGCGTGTTTATAAAAAAAGAAGACGGTTCGGTTTGGTGTGATTTGACTCCAGACGGATTGGACGAAAAAATAGTTCTAAGAGCCGATGGAACGGCGGTTTATATGACCCAAGATATTGGGACAGCCATCCAACGTTTGAAAGATTTTCCTGATGTTGGCGGAATGGTGTATACAGTTGGAAACGAACAAGACTACCATTTTAAAGTCTTGTTTTTAATCTTAAAAAAACTAGGGTTTGATTGGGCTAAAAATCTAACGCATTTAAGCTATGGCATGGTTGATTTGCCAAGTGGTAAGATGAAAAGTCGTGAGGGGACTGTTGTAGATGCGGACGATTTAATTGTGGAAATGGCTTCTACTGCCAAAGCTATTTCGCAAGAATTAGGGAAACTAGAAGGGTATTCAGCTACCGACAAAGAACAGACATATAAAACAATAGGCTTAGGGGCCTTGAAATATTTTATTTTGAAAGTAGACCCTAAAAAACGAATTTTGTTTGACCCTAAAGCCTCCGTAGATTTTCAAGGGAATACAGGGCCGTTCATACAATATACCTATGCGAGAATTCAAGCTATTTTAAGGAAATCGCCCGTAGAAATTGGTGACGATGTCGTTCAAGAATATGGATTGCATGACAAAGAAAAATCGCTCCTAAAACAACTCCAGTTGTTCCCTGAAGTGATACAACAAGCGGCAGCCAATTACAGTCCTGCTTTAGTGGCAAATTATGCCTATGACTTGGTTAAGGAGTTTAACTCGTTTTATCAGAACGTATCCATTTTGGGTGCCGAAACCACTTCTCAAATTAAATTCAGAGTTCAGCTCTCAAGAGCAGTAGCCAATACAATTAAAAATGCATTTGGTTTATTGGGAATTCAAGTTCCTGAACGCATGTAATTTTTAAGTGTTATGGTAGATGTTTTAAATGATTTTATTCCGCCCGCTGCCTCAGAGCAAGTTGCTACACTGTTGTCACATGATAATTTAGCGGTTAAAATTAAGCGAGAACGTAAAACACGTCATGGCGATTACCGGCGTTTACCCAACGGAAAACATCAAATCACCATCAATTCAAATTTAAACACCTATCGGTTTTTGATCACCTTAATTCACGAAATTGCACATTTTGAAGCCTATCAATCGTATGGCAAACTAATTAAGCCTCATGGATTGGAATGGAAATCTGTTTTTCAGCACTTAATGTTACCTTTTCTAAGACCCGAAGTGTTTCCAAATGAAGTGTTACCATTATTAGCAGCACATTTTAAAAACCCAAAAGCGAGTAGTGATTCCGACCCTGTTTTGGCCTTGAAACTCAAGCAATACGATCCCCCTAACGGAAAAACATTTATCTTTGAAGTTCCCGAGGGAACCGTGTTTAAACTTTATAATGGAAAAATATTCCGTAAAGGCCCAAAAAGACGCACACGTTTTGAATGCACTAACTTGGCTACAGGCCGGCTGTATGTTTTTAACCCCAACGCAGAAGTTGAACTCTTAAATAAATAAATTAAGATGAATAAAAATTATTATGCAATTATAATGGCCGGTGGCGTTGGTTCTCGTTTTTGGCCGGTGAGTAAGGAAACCTTTCCTAAACAATTTCATGATATGCTAGGGACCGGTCAGTCGCTTTTACAAAAAACGGCTTCTCGTTTGGAAGGTTTGATTCCAAAAGAAAATATCCTTATTTTAACCAACGAACGCTACTGTGATTTGGTGCTGGAACAATTGCCTAAAATTCATAAAAATCAAATTATTGCTGAACCTGACATGCGAAATACAGCACCTTGTATTTTAATGGCCGCCATGAAAATCCACAAACAAAATCCAGAAGCTGTTATGGTCGTTGCGCCTAGTGATCATTGGATCGAAGATGAAACGGCGTTTATTTCTAACCTTCAAAATGCTTTTGATTTTTCAGAACATTCAGATGTACTGATGACCTTAGGAATCCAACCCACATTTGCCAATACCGGGTATGGATATATTGAATATGATAAAACCAGTCAAACCGCTCAAAAGAAAGTACTTCAATTTCGGGAAAAGCCAGATTATGAAACCGCCAAAGGGTTTTTGAAAAAAGGTAATTTTCTTTGGAATGGCGGTATTTTTATTTGGTCAACTTCTAGCGTTTTGAAAGCTTTTGAAACCCATCAACCAAAATTATATGCCCTTTTTGCTTCAGGTCAAAAGCATTATAATACTGAAACTGAAGCTGCTTTTGTTTTGGAACATTACAGCAAATCAGAAAATATTTCTGTGGATTATGCCATTATGGAACCTAGTGAAAATGTATATGTGATCCCTGCAACTTTTGACTGGAATGATTTAGGAACTTGGGGGAGTTTGTATGATAAAATTACTGATAATCCCACGGAAAATGCAGTTGTTAATGCCCGTTTGCTAGCAGAAAACTCAGTAGGTAATATGATTAAAACGGACACCAATAAAATTGTAGTTCTTGACGGTTTGAATGATTTTATAGTCGTAGAAGACAAAGAAATTTTACTTATCTTTCCAAAACATAAAGAACAAGACATTAAGCAATTGCGTAGTCGGGTGAAGGAAAAGTTTGGCGATCAACATATTTAATTATGGATAACAATTTAAATCAAGACTTACAAAACGAGAAAACGGAGCAATCTAAAGCTGCGGTTAAAGCGGATGCCAAAGGGTTATGGGCTTCCTTAAAAACATTCATAATAGAACTCTTAGATTTCAGTCATGATACGGATAGAGAGGCTACAATAGCCGCTATAAAAATGGATATTCCTTTTAAGGGTGCTACAGCTTGGATTTTGATTTGTTCTATTTTTGTGGCTTCCGTTGGGTTGAATGCCAATTCCACTGCAGTAGTTATCGGAGCGATGTTAATTTCACCTCTTATGGGGCCTATACTTGGAATTGGACTCTCTATCGCCATCAATGATATTGACACCCTAAGAAAGTCTTTGATTAATTTGGCGACCATGCTCGTATTGAGTTTGCTAACCGCTTTTTTGTTTTTTTACCTCTTTCCTTTAAGTCAAGATAATTCAGAATTATTGGGGCGTGTTAAACCAGACATTAGGGACGTGCTAATCGCGTTTTTTGGAGGCCTTGCACTCATCATCGCAAGAACAAAAAAAGGTACAGTTGCTTCTGTTATATTTGGAGTTGCTATTGCCACCGCACTTATGCCACCACTGTGTACGGCGGGTTACGGCTTGTCTCAAGGGAATTGGGATTACTTTTTTCGTGCCATGTATTTGTTTACCATCAACACGATTTTTATTGCTTTAGCAACATTCATAGTTTTAAAGATTTTACGATTTCCAATGTTGAGGTATGCCAATTCGCAACGCCGAAAAAACATAGCTCGTATTGTGACCATATTGGCTGTAGCTGCGATGCTGCCTGCAGGGTGGACTTTTTATGATGTATTACAAGAGACCCGATATGAACAGAGTTATAAAACCTATCTAGAATCCGAAATTAATCATAACGATAACCTTTGGCTTCAACGCGAAAAACTCGATACGGCTGCTAAAAAAATAACTCTAAATTTTAATGGTGAAATTAATGAAGCGACCAAATCTGACCTTATAAATGAGTTGAAAGGCTATGAATATCTTAAAGATTTCAGCTTGGAAATTAATGGTAATAAAAACAGGAGTACCGATAAAATTCTTGAGCTTTACGATAGGGCTATCGACAAAATCGAAAAACGCGATAGTATTATTGCTACTCTTGAATTTGCTAATGACAGTCTAAAACGTGCCCTTAGTTCCAATAAAAATGAAATGGATTTGAACGTGTTTTCAAACCTTTATAAAGATGCTAAAATTCAATTTCCTGAGTTAGAGTTTTTTGGATATGCAAAAATGCTTTCCTCTTCCAATTTTAGAAACACAGATACGATTTCGCTAGTAAAGACCCAATGGAATTCTTCGTTATCAGATAGTCTTGTGACGCTTCAAAAGCAAGCATTAAAAACTTGGATTGAAAAAGAGTTGAGTAGAAACGATGTTGAAATTATTAGTAACTAGAGATCGTCGAGATACATTTTACGCACCTTTTTGAATAAGTTTGAGGAGTACACAAAGTCTGTAACCACTTCATTGTCCGTTCGAAAAATAGTGTCTTTGCTGCCTTCCCAAGCCTTAAGACCATCTTTTAGAAATAAAATTTTTTCACCAATTTCCATTACAGAATTCATGTCATGTGAATTGATGACGGTAACAATGTCAAATTCTTTGGTAATTTCTTGAATTAAATTATCAATAACGATCGCAGTTTTAGGATCTAAGCCCGAGTTTGGTTCGTCACAAAATAAATATTTTGGATTGTTGACAAT
>JABAYZ010000129.1:0-2053 GCA_018608735.1 Flavobacteriaceae bacterium
TGCCCATAGTAATTTAAAAATAAAGAAGCATTTTCGTCGATTATTTGAATATTTTGAACTCTTAACCCAGTCGACATCATAGTTAAATTAATCGGATCTAATATACCAACGATCCCATCAACATTTTTTGCGAAAACAACATCACCAGAGCTCCATAAGTCCACGATGAATTCGTCGTTAAGTTGAGTAACTTTAGGGCTCCCCGAAAATACCTCTGAAAGTGGGCGTCTGAACAAACTATCGGGCAATTGTTCGGTAAAATCGATATTATTATCTATTTCGATTATGATTTTATTGAATTTATCCAAAATAAGATTTGAATAATCTTGTCTTGGCGCAAACTTAATCTCAACTGAATTTTTCGTAATTAACGAGTAATGGTAAATTTTTTGGTCACTACCTTGATACAAAATATTATTACCTTCAGCGCAAAATAACTTATTCACATTTTTAATTGTGTGTTTTTCTCCACTTGGCTTTACGTACATTACACGTTTATCATTACCCAAAACAGCAAGATTTACATTATCTACATAGAAATCAATGACCTTAACCGCCTTGTTGCTCTCGAAAAAGATTGAGTTATCGTAACGATCTTTTTTATAAATTATACCGTTTGATAAAAAAAAGATCTGTTTCTCAGGTCCGACAAAATACCTATCACTACTGGGAATTTCCCCAAGTAAATTCCATTCATTATACTCTCTAATATAAAGTTGCTTATCAATTACGGCGTAAAAGTCATCACCCGAATAGAATACTTCCACACCAGCTTGGTAGCCAAAATTATCAACTTTTTTTAAATCATCCCCATCTAGAATAGATGTAGACGTTTTATTTTGTAAAAGTATTCCACAATTTAAGAACGAAACTTGAGAATTTTTTTGTCGAATTGGAGAATTTACATTGAGTAATATCTCAGCATTCGCACTGGTTGCCAGCAGCAACGACAAAAAAAAAATACTTAATCATTCGAATGACTTTCTCTAAGTTCAGCCTCAATTTTACTTAATAAGATCTTGTCATTACCCACATTAAAATCGTTTTTTCCGATATATTTTTGCTGTGCTAGAAATTCTTGATAGCTATATGTTCGTCCTACGTATAAATTCTCATTTCTTATATTTAACATTGATAAAAGTATCTTTAAGTCTCTGTTATTAGATCCAGTATTACTAATATCTATTGTTGAACTATTTGAAGAACTTATACGCGCGCGCCGCGGCGTTAATAATATTGTTACTGATTTTTCATAATCACGACTATTTCTGTTAGAGAATATATTTTTCAAAATCGGGGTTTCACCTAAGATCGGCACCCCCTGACCATTTTTCTGGTTTTCTTGATCGGTCATCCCTCCCAAGATTAAAGTTTGTCCAAATTCAAGTATCGCAGATGCTGAAATATTTGTTTTCGAAGTATCTAAACGATAATCAAATATTACAGATGTGTCCGGGTCAGTTAAAAATGTCCTTTCCGCTTCAATTTCCAGAAGTATTTTACCATTCTTTTGGAATTGCGGCTTTATTTCAAGCATTACTCCAACTTCTTCTGACACCTCGACGGCTTCACCGCTTCCAGAAGTTGACGCAGCATTGATCTCTACACCTGAAAAAAACGTAGAGGTTTCCTTATGTAGTGCAAGCAAACTCGGCTTTGCTATTACCTGATTATAATTTCCAGATTCATTGAAGATGTTTAGTGAATACTGAATGCCAGGCAGAGTAATGGCGCGGATAACGGAAACTAAATCTTCGTTATTATCTGAATCGTCTAAATCTTTAGATGTTTCTCGAGAGTAGCTTGCAATGGGGAGATCATTTTGAATGTCTCCAAATTGAAGAACCAAACCATCCAATAAATTTACTCCAGAACTGGTTCGTAAATCTCTTTGTGAACCCAAAATAATTACGTCCACTTCTACCATTTGCTCGTCTAATTCTATTTCGTCCTCTGCCACAATTTCATCCAAATTTGGAACATCCAGATTAAATTTATTGACCGCTTTCCAGAGATTTGTCTTATTTTCAATTCTTAATAGATCGGAATTATT
>JABAYZ010000129.1:2063-3086 GCA_018608735.1 Flavobacteriaceae bacterium
TAAACTAGTTGTCACTTGAATGATTAAACCTACCGGAATTATTAGAATTAATAGCCTCGAATTCTTTAAGGTATCTCTCTGCTTCCACGTGAGATCCAGCCGCTGCAGCCACAATTGCTAACGTACCAGAACATTGTTTTATATCGCAAAAATTCTTATCAAGTGCTTTGACTTTTTTTAGTATTGCAAGCGACAAATCAAACTCTAACGACGCGTATGCACTTGCCGCATACGAATACAAGATTTCAGAGGACTTTGGGTTCCTAACGGCCGCCTTCAGCAGACTATTTCGAGCAGAAACATAATCCGAAGTTTGATATTCAATCAAACCCTTCAAAAAATGCGGTTGCCAAGCGTCAGGATCGAAATCGCTTGATATCCTATAACCCTCAGCTGCTAAGTCATAGTTCTCAGTTTTTCCATCAAGGGCCATCCGATGATAATTTATTGCATTTAGTGACTGTAAAAAAGAATTTGACAGGTCAGATCTTAACAATCCAGCGTACTGTCCCAAAGCTTCTGAATATTTTTCATTATTAGAAAGTACTATGCTATTCTCAATTACCGTTTCCCGATCAACCATTGATCTTTCGTTAATCGCGAAATTATTATTTGATGGAGTACAGGCGGCTAATCCAATAAAAAAAGCTGTTATATATTGAATATTTTTCATTCTATTTTTTCGCCGCCTGTTTTTTTAGCACAAGGTTATTTTTTTTATTAAAGTAGATATGCTGCGCAATAACAATGAGGTATTCCAGACAATATTACAATCCATTTGCTTTTCGTAAACTGGAATATTCTTGCAAAACCTCCTTAATCAACAATTTCTCAGAACTTGAAAACATGTTCATAATATCACTTGAAGCTGCTATCATTTGGGACTGCAGTTCTGCTAACCCACTATTTGCAATTTCTTTTTGCTCTCCCATCGATTTCATTTGTTCTTTGGACATTTCATTTGTGTCCTTTAAGATTTCAACAAAATCATCAATAGTTTCCTCACTATCACTGTCGGCAGCC
>JABAYZ010000129.1:3096-6059 GCA_018608735.1 Flavobacteriaceae bacterium
GCAGCATTCTGAGCTGCACTTTTCAAGTCTTCTTGCATAACAGCGGTCACTTGCATATCAGCAACCTGGCTGATCGCATTGCCCACCAACTCCTGCATCTGCATTTCTTGGTTGAAAGTCTGAGATAAAGCCCCAATCGCCTCCACAGCTGCAACTTGCTCAAGAACTGATGAATGAATAGCAAAAAGCATCTCCAGACGAAGCAATTGAGCAGCAAAAAGATCCGGATTGACGTTATTCTGATCCGCCCAAGTTCGGTAAACTTCATTTTCAATAACTGTATCTAAGTCTTGCTCATCTTCACTTGCGAAGTCGATAAGGCCTAAATTTAAAAAGCTTGTTAAATTTGTGACGATACTAGCATAGCCCGTGCTATCAATTTCCACAGAATCCTCCAAAGCATCTCCTATAGCCTCTAGAGCTTCATTATTTTGTGCTTCGGACTCTTCCAAGCTTTCCTTGAGAGATTCCGTCACACCGTCAGTTACCTCATTCAGTTCATCGACCGACACCACTTCGGATGCTGATACAGCCGAGCTGAGTACTATCGCCAATAGAGAAGCAGAGATTTTATTTACCAACATTTAAGATATATCCTCTTGGTGGTCATTTGCATTTATTATAGGTTGCCCAAAGTACTTTTAGCTTGCTCGATCAAAAACTCCACGGCTGGATCATCAAGCTCTTCTTGGATTACCTCGACGAAAGCATCAGCTAAGATTTTAGCCATTTGTTCGGCAGTATATGCAAAATCTGTCATTTTGAATTTAATTTGTGCAGTTTTTGTTTTACTGTTTCCCACTTTATAAGTGATGCTAGCGTCGAGCTCTCCCCCACCTGCTGCTGCAGATAATTCACCACTTATTGTTGCCTCCTCAATGCTGAAAACATTGGGAGCAGAAAGGTTTGAGATAACATCATCTATTGTCGATTCTGCTTTTGCTATGGGAGCCAAAGCAGCTTCGGCCAATTTCAACGTCTGAGTTGCAGCTTCTTTTGAAATCAAAAGTGTTCTCTTTTCACTTTCTTTAACCGCAATAGCAGCATACCTTGGAGAATTACCTGCCTGACAAGCTGCGCGCTTAGGCACATCTGCAACTGTCCTGTAATTACAGGATGTGGAGACTTTCCACTTAATACAGGTGCCCCACTTTTTCTTCTGACATGAAGATTTAACTACAGGTATGCACTGACGGAAGGTTTGAGTGCAGGTCTGAATATTACTACTTATTCGACTTACCTCACTTGAAGCTGCACTCACGAGAGAAGTAAGGTCATCTACATCGTCTTGAGCATTTTCTACGCCTTTTCGCGACGCCTCGATGGCGTTAAACAGGCCGTTGAATATTACTTTCACGGCATCCTTACCCGATGAATCAATCCATCCTGAAATATCAGAGTCCATAGTGGCTGAAAAAGACGCGCTTATGTCCTCTAAGTCACTTAAATTTGTACCTTGAGGAAAGGTTGTCCCAAAACTTGAGGCTATACCAAACGCACTTCCCAACGAGAATGCTGAAGATACTTCGTAGCCCTCTGTTGTAAGCGTCATCAAGCTGTCAGCAGTTACACCAAAAAGATCCATTTCAGCAGCAATATTAACGTTTGGCCCAATTATGCCATTTGCACCAAATAGTAATTTTGCTTCAAAAGTGCCCGATGGAAATTCAACAGGGCCCAAATTTATTTTTTCAGCTGTTCCCTTAATGTCAATTCCTTCCGCAGCATTGAAGTAGCCAGTTTCAATTACGACGATGTCTTGCCCAAGGAGAGACATTCTTCCGGAAACGTCGATCAAATCCTTTGATAGGAAAATTGAAGGCCCCTCACCTTTCTCCAAGCCCCTGAATTCCATAGATGGGAACTCAGGAATATCTTGACCCACCATCTCTTCAAAGATTGACAAAATATCAGAGAACCCGATTGATCCCACCTTATTGGGACCATCGTTTATCTCTAAAGAAATCACGTCAGGCATTATCACAGGTCCCAATTCCATTGAGGCATAAGCAATCACTGTCTTGGTCCCAATTTCAACATTTCCACCAAGACCTAAAGTATTAGAAATTTCTGGTGGAGCTCCAGCAGATAATGTTTGAGCCATATCTACTGCAAAGTTATTAATTGTCAGGAAATCCCAGCCAAAAGCATTCTCGTAACCATCTTCATCATCTATTCCGATTGAGATTGCCGTTGTAGTCGAAACACCGCTATTATCGAGGCTAAAATCCTTGGTGAGAGCCAGGACCGTTTCAATATCATCACCCCCAACTGGGAAATCGAGCGCCGCGGCCATTGTCACCGAAGTACCAAACGAATTTGACGTTTCATCAGCAGACAGTGCAGCGCTGAATGTAAAATCTATCTTTTCATTTATTTCGAGCTCCCCGAATAAAGTGGGCTTAAAGCTTGGCAGATCAATTTCCATAGTCAATTTCGGCAGGACGGACACACCCGCCCCTATCATCGCCTGAACAACTTGCTCAACATTCCATTCCACCGAAATCCGTCCAGTGACTACTTCTTCGTCGAAACCAACAGAATCGAAGGCTAGGGATAGAAAATCAGATTTCCCGACGTCAAAATTAGCAAGGATGGAGACGCCCGCCGGTGACTGCAAATTATCACCATCGATTGCAAATTTGGACAAATCTAAATCGCCAAACGTGTCAGAATCAAAATCATCAAGATCCAAATCAAAGCCTGAACCTGAAATCACTAAAAGTGCATCATCAAATTTTAGGCCATCAAAAATCTCAAGGGCATTCTGAAAATCTTTATTACCAATGTCTCCCATTAAATTAGAAATATTAAAAGTTTTGCTTGGTAAAAAAGCAGCAAATTCCGCGCCTTGATTAGTGTCTAATGCAAAAAATAAAACTCCATCCAGTCCCATCAATGACGTTTCAAATACCGCTACACCGCGGCTTCCATCGTCTTCGATTAATTCCACACTGTAGTCT
>JABAYZ010000188.1 GCA_018608735.1 Flavobacteriaceae bacterium
GACGTACCCATTACAAGGCAACTACGCCTCAAATAGCAACTTGCCCAACAACTGGAGAAGCACACTTATACCACAGAGCCCACTGGCATGAAGGTAAATTATACTATAGAGGTCAGGTCTTAGTAGATACTACAGCAGCAGAAGAAAACGCTGCCTAGGCCCTTATAACATACCGTATTATAAAAAAAACGCTCTTCAAGAGCGTTTTTTTTGTTTAACAGGAATTTTAAAAAAAACGCAAAAAAATCAATCTTTAGGCCTTTTTTAATCAAAATTGAGTACTTTTGACATGTTTTTGGTTGTTTTTCACGTAATTGCGTTTAAACCAGCTAACCTAAAATGGAATTTATGAGCAAAATCTCAGCAGCAATAACCGCTGTAGGTGGATATGTACCGGACTTCGTGTTAACCAACAAGATTCTTGAAACCATGGTAGACACTAACGATGAGTGGATCACGTCAAGAACGGGTATTAAAGAACGCCGAATTCTTAAAGGCGCTAATAAAGGCACTTCATTTTTAGCTATACAAGCGGCTAAAAACCTCATTCAAAAAAACAATTTAGACCCAACAACTATAGACCTTGTTGTTGTTGCTACGGCTACCCCCGATATGAAAGCAGCGTCCACATCTGCATACACAGCTTCAGAAATTGGCGCTACAAACGCGTTCGCATTTGATATAGACGCTGCATGTTCTAGTTTTTTATTCGGCATGTCCATAGTAGCCCGTTATATAGAGTCAGGAATTTATAAAAAAATACTTTTAATAGGCGCCGATAAAAATTCTTCAATGATTAGTTATGAAGATCGTGCCACTTGTATCATATTTGGAGATGGCGCTGGAGCCGTTCTTTTTGAACCAAACCATGAAGGTTTTGGAATTAAAGATGAATTCCTGAGAAGTGATGGTTCTGGACGTGAATTTTTACGTGCTACTCATGGTGGTTCAGCCAATGCCATCACAGAAAACTCATTGAAAGACAATTCGCAGTATGTATTTCAAGACGGAAAAACAGTCTTTAAAAATGCAGTATTTAACATGGCAGATGCCACCGAAAAAATACTAGAACGTAATCATTTGGACAACGATAAAATTGATTGGCTGGTAGCCCATCAAGCTAACAAACGGATTATCGATGCCACTGCAAATCGAATTAATTTGGAACCGAAAAAAGTGATGATGAATATCGAAAAATATGGCAACACCACTTCTGGAACCCTTCCATTACTGTTAAGTGATTATGAATCACAATTAAAAAAAGGAGATAATTTAATATTTGCCGCATTTGGTGGTGGATTTAATTGGGGATCGATATACCTAAAATGGGCATATAATTCTTAAGAACTATAAAAACGAACTAACTAAACAATAAAACTATAATTATGGATTTAAAAGAAATTCAAAATTTAATCAAATTTGTAGCTAAATCGGGTACAAGTGAAGTGAAATTAGAAACGGATGATTTCAAAATCACCATCAAAACAGGTGCTGGGGAGTCAGTGACTACTGTGGTTCAACAGACTGCTGTTCCAATGCAGCAACCTGTTATTGCACCACCAGCACAAGAAGTTGCCCCTGTTCAGGCTGCAGCTCCACCGGCTGTAGTAACCGAAGACGCAAAATATATTACAGTAAAATCTCCAATCATTGGAACCTTTTATCGAAGACCCTCTCCAGACAAACCTTTATTTGCAGAAGTTGGTCAAACCATTTCGGAAGGTGATGTTCTTTGTGTTATCGAAGCCATGAAACTATTTAACGAAATAGAGTCAGAAATATCTGGAAAAATTGTTAAAATTCTAGTGGATGATGCCTCACCAGTAGAGTTTGATCAGCCGTTATTTTTAGTAGATCCATCATAATAATAGTTTACATTTTTAAAGCGTAAAAAGTATGTTTAAAAAAATACTAGTAGCCAATCGCGGCGAAATAGCTCTTAGAGTTATAAGAACGTGTAAAGAAATGGGCATACAAACCGTTGCTGTGTATTCAACTGCAGATGCAGAAAGTTTGCACGTAAAATTTGCAGATGAAGCCGTTTGTATTGGACCCGCAGCCAGTAGCGAATCCTATTTAAAAATTTCAAATATTATTGCTGCTGCAGAAATCACTAATGCCGATGCCATTCATCCTGGCTATGGATTTTTATCAGAAAACGCTCGTTTTTCTAAAATTTGTGATGAACATGGCATTAAATTTATAGGAGCGTCACCCGATATGATCGATCGTATGGGTGATAAAGCCAATGCTAAAGCCACAATGAAAGCTGCTGGCGTACCATGTGTACCTGGAAGCGAAGGCGTTATTGAAACTTTTGAAGACTGTATAAAAGTCGCCAAAGCAACAGGATATCCTGTGATGTTGAAAGCCTCTGCCGGAGGTGGAGGAAAAGGAATGCGTGCCGTTTGGAAAAAAGAACATCTTAAAGATGCCTGGGATTCTGCGCGACAAGAATCAAAAGCAGCCTTTGGAAACGACGATATGTATATGGAAAAACTCATCGAAGAACCCAGACATATTGAAATTCAAATTGTTGGCGATTCTAAGGGGAAAGCCTGTCATTTATCTGAAAGAGATTGTTCGATTCAACGTCGTCATCAAAAATTAACTGAAGAAGTCCCGTCGCCTTTTATGACGACTGCTCTAAGAAAAAAGATGGGAGATGCTGCAGTAAAAGCTGCCGAATATATTAAATACGAAGGCGCAGGAACCGTTGAGTTTTTGGTAGATAAACACCGTAATTTCTTTTTTATGGAAATGAATACGCGTATCCAAGTCGAGCATCCAATTACAGAACAAGTGATCGATTTTGATTTAGTTCGTGAACAAATATCCGTAGCTGCAGGTGTGCCAATTTCTGGTAAAAACTATACACCAAAGTTACACTCTATTGAGTGTCGAATTAATGCCGAAGATCCGTATAATGATTTTAGACCCTCTCCAGGCAAAATAACAACCTTACATTCACCAGGTGGACACGGGGTTCGTTTAGACACCCATGTATATGCTGGGTATAGCATTCCACCTAATTATGATTCTATGATTGCGAAGCTTATAACAACGGCTCAAACACGAGAAGAAGCTATCAGTAAAATGAAACGTGCGTTGGACGAATTTGTTATTGAAGGCATCAAAACCACCATTCCATTTCATCGCCAGTTGATGGATCATCCCGATTATATAGCAGGGAATTATACCACTAAATTCATGGAAGACTTCAAAATGGAAGCCATAAATTAAGATTAAAAAAAACTCCGAATTTCGATTTGGAGTTTTTTTGTTTGAACAAGTTTTAAGTAGGGAGTCTAACATCTCGATACAATTTCCTTACGGAAATCACTCGATGAGATATAGTGGATCTATCAAAATGGAGTTCAAAAGTGTCGCCTTTGTCCTCGTGATGCCACTAGTAGGCGCGGCATTGAGCTGTTAAAATGACCAAAGCCAATGTAAATTACCTCAATAAAAAATCGTAATTTTAAAGCATGAATTTATCCTATTGGGAATTAAAAACATGGCTCAACAACGTCGATTTTACAATTGTAGGTAGTGGACTAGTGGGCTTAAATACTGCACTACATCTTAAAAAAAGAGTACCAAAAGCTAAAATTGTAATCCTTGAAAAAGGATTGTTCCCCCATGGTGCGAGCACCAAAAATGCGGGCTTTGCCTGCTTTGGAAGTTTAAGCGAAATTCTACAGGACTTACAATCGCATACAACAGAGGAGGTTGCTGCTCTTGTTGGTCAACGGCAAGAGGGGCTTCAGCTTTTAAGAACAACCATTGGTGATGAAGCACTATCCTACCAACAACTAGGAGGTTTTGAATTATTTTTAGAAAAAGACCGTAGTCTTTTTGAAAGGTGTTTAGATGAGATTAAACAAGTTAACACGCTTCTAAAACCAATTTTCAAAGCCGACGTATTTTCAAACGTTTCTAATAGTTTTAATTTTTCTGGAATAGAAAATCACTACATCCGAAATCAATTTGAAGGCCAAATTGATACAGGAAAAATGATGCAAGAATTAATTAAAAAAGCACAACAACAGGGGATAATTATTTTGAATAATACCACGGTTGAAACCTATATAGAACAACCCAGTCAAGTTGCGATCAAAACAAATCATTTTGAGTTTTCTACTTCTAAATTGATTGTAACCACCAATGGATTTTCACAACAGTTGATTGATGAAGACGTACAGCCAGCACGCGCTCAGGTTTTAATTACTAAACCAATAAAAGACTTACACATTAAGGGTACGTTTCATTTGGATTGTGGGTATTATTATTTTAGAAATATTGATAATAGGATTCTTTTAGGGGGCGGTCGAAATTTAGACTTTGCTACAGAAAATACCACAGAGTTTTCTGAAACAGAACAAATTCAAAATGCTTTAGAAGCACTGCTCAAAAACACGATAATACCCAACAGAGAATTTGAAATTGAACACCGCTGGTCGGGGATTATGGGGGTTGGCTCTCAAAAAAAACCAATTGTAAAACAGCTCTCAGACCATGTATATTGTGGAGTTCGAATGGGTGGTATGGGTGTTGCCATAGGCAGCATCATCGGAAAAAAAGTAGCGGAATTATTGTAAATAAAAAAAGCATCTTTACAGATGCCTTTTAAGGATTTTAAAGTAATATTAACCCACTTCAAAAGTGATTTTAACATTAACTCTAAATTCATCTACTTCTCCATTTTTCACTGTAGCACTTTGGTCTTGCGTGTATACAGATCGAATGTTTTTAACACTCTTTGAAGCTTCAATTACAGCTTTCTTTGTGGCATCTTCCCAGCTTTTGCTAGAGTTAGATAAGACTTCAATTACTTTGAGTACTCCCATAATTTATGTTTTAGGTTAAGAATTATTTGAAGCCTAAAGATAATAAATTAAATTTTATCCATTAACGGCCTCAACGATCTCAACTTTTCCTGCCATCATTTCTTTTAGCAAGGCTTCAATACCACTCTTAAGGGTGTATGTTGATGATGGACATCCACTACAAGCGCCTTGCAAAATGACCTTTACTGTTTTTGTTGTTGGCTCATAAGACTCAAATAAAATATTCCCACCATCACTAGCTACAGCAGGCTTGATGTGCTGCTCTAAAATATTGATAATCTCTTTCGAAGTGTCATCCAAATTTTCATAAGTATCATCCAATTGAGCCGTTGTTTTTTCCAAAACCTTTGCCGCAGCAGACGTTACCATTTCTTTACCCTCTTCAATATAGGACTTCATAAACTCTCTTAACTCTAGCGTAATGGTCTCCCATTCTACAATGTCAAACTTTGTAACAGACACATAGTTTTTATCAATAAAAACTGCTTTTACAAATGGAAATTGAAAGAGTGCCGTTGCAAAAGGGGATAACTTAGCATCTTCTATAGACGTAAATTCAAAGGTTTGTGACACCAAACTTTTGTTAGCGACAAATTTTTGAACCCCTGGGTTCGGTGTGCTTTCTGCATAAATGGTTATGGGATTCTTCTTTTTTGACTCGGTTGTGACCACTACACCACCTTCATTTAAATAATTTTCTATCTGCTCTGCAACTTCAGTTTGAACAGCATCCCATTCAATAATATCATAACGTTCTATAGCTATAAAATTTCCTGAGATGTATACTTTTTTCACGAAAGGAAGGTGGAAAAGTTGTTGCGCTAAAGGTGAGTTTTTTGCATCATCAATATTTGAGAATTCGAAACTCTCGTATTTTGTAAGGAATGAATCAGTTTCAAATTTTATAATTTTTGGATTGCTAGTGTCCTGAATTGAAATGGTTATGGTATTCATGGATTTAAATTTTTTGTTTTTCAGCGGTCATTCCTGTTTGATGTTGGCGGGTTCGCTGTGAATCACTCCCTTATTTTTATATACTTAGGTTACGACTATAATTTTTTTGCAAAGATAACAAAGAAATTTCTGTATATTTGGAGTGACTCCAAATAAATATTAAGAATGAAACACCTACTTTCAGCATTCTTTGGTCTTCTCAGTCGCTTTACTATTTTGCAAGACATCTTTATGC
>JABAYZ010000290.1:0-903 GCA_018608735.1 Flavobacteriaceae bacterium
AATTTAAATAAAATCAATGGAAACCATGTTGATATATTTTTAAACTACATTAAAAATCAACTCAAAAAAATTGAAATATTCAACAATAGCGTTCCTATAATCATTTCTGGAATGGCCTCATCTTCAATCGGAATAGAGGAACTTCCATATGTAAAAATTCCAATCTCTATTAATGCGAATAATCTTATAATTAAATATTTGCCAAATTCAATTTTGACACATCCTATTATACTTGTTTCTGGAATAAAATCTCAAGATGATGTGATGCGTGGTGAAGAAATTCAACTCTTGGGGTTATACCATGATTTAAAAATAAAGGAGAAGTGTGTTTTCGTTTTCCCAGGGACCCATTGTAAGCACATATATTGTGAAAATGGTTTATTAACTAATTTTAAAACCCAGATGACAGGTGAGATGTTTGACATTATTTGCAACCATTCAATACTGTCGGGTTCCATTTCAACAGGTTTATTGAACGCTAGAGCCATTGATGCATTCAAGCATGGTGTTAATCTTGTAAACACCTCAAACTCCATCCTAAATACGCTTTTTTCAATTCGAACGAATACCTTATTCGGTCATAAAGACAATAAAGAAAATTTTTATATCCTGAGTGGTCTTTTAATCGGTGAAGAGTTAAGCGCAATAAATACTAAAAACCAAATTGTTTTGTGTGCTGAAAATTCCCTTTATGATCTCTACAAACTTGCTATTTCACAACTTGGATTATCTTCAAACACTATTTTTGTTGAGCAAGAAAAAGTTAAAAAATCGGTAATCATGGGGCATAATCAAGTGTTTAAAATATTGGAATTATGAAAAAAAACACATTTAACTTAAAATCCTTTAACTCCTTACCAATTATTGGAATTTTAAGGCATTTTAGTCTTGAAGAGATTAGAC
>JABAYZ010000290.1:913-3143 GCA_018608735.1 Flavobacteriaceae bacterium
CCATTTACCTAGCGGCGGGGTTTACGACAGTTGAGATCACTATGAATACAGAAAATGTTTTGAAAATAATTACTAGTTTAAAACAAGATTTTCCTAGTCTAAACGTAGGAGCTGGTACTGTATGTTCCATATCTGATTTGGAAAAAGCACTTGAAGCTGGTGCTTCATTTATTGTCACTCCTATAACTTCTACAAATATCATAAATCATTGTGTAAAGGAACAGATCCCTATTTTTCCGGGGGCTTACTCTCCTACAGAAATTCACTTGGCTTACAGCCTTGGAGCCACAGCCGTAAAAGTTTTTCCAGCCACTCAACTTGGGCCTACATACATCAAAGATATACTTGGGCCATTAAACAATATTAAATTATTACCGACGGGTGGCGTCACAAAAGAAAATCTAATATCTTTTTTGAATGCTGGGGCTTTTGGCGTAGGAATGGGAAATTCACTTTTTGACAAAGCCTTAATCAAAACCAAAGACTATAATTACCTCGAAAATCATTTCAATCAAATTGCAAGTATTGTAAAATCAAAAATATAAGTCCTTATGAAATTTTATTTTATTTTGCTTTTAAGTGTAAGCTGTCTTTTAGGAGTTAGTTGTCAAAATCAACACACAAAACCCAATATACTGTTGATTATGGTTGACGATTTAAACGACTATCAAGGTGTGTTTGGCGGTCATCCTCAAGCCAAAACTCCTAATATTGATAAACTTGCAACAGCCGGAACACGATTTGTTAACGCACATACCAATGTTCCTGTTTGTTCGCCGTCAAGAAATAGTTTTTTTACGGGCGTTTACCCACATCGTTCGAGAGACTTTGGATGGACCCCTCATTTCAAACAACATGTTCTAAAAAACCATAAAACATTTATAGAACTCTTCAAAGAGAATGGGTATAAAACACTTGGTACTGGCAAATTGCTACACGTGAATGTAAAATCCTATTGGGACAAATGGGGGGTTCCAGAAAGATTCAATTACGGCCCTCATGCCTACAGTGGTATAGATCAAAATGGAAAACGACTCATGGGACACTCTTCTGTACCAGAGCCTTTTAGAAGTATTAATATAATAGATGGATCTTTTGCACCATTGTCTGATACGCCTGTTGTGACAGATTCGTTGGGAAAACTCAAAACCACAGGCTGGACCTATGGAAAAAAAACCTATCGATATGTTAACGATAATGACCGCGACTTAATGCCTGACGAGCAACATGCACTGTGGATTTCAGAGCAATTAAAATCTTATCATTCATCTGAGCCCTTTTTTATGGCTGTTGGTTTTGTAAATCCACATACTCCTTTGTACGCCCCGAAAAAATACTTTGACCTGTTCCCTTTAGAAGAAATTGTGCTTCCAAAAATTAAAGAAGGTGATATCAATGACACCAATTACAGAAATGTTTATCCAGATACTGAAATGGGAATAAGCTATTTTCAAAAATTGAAACAAGCCTACCCAAATGATAATGAAGGACTAAAACGCTTCTTACAAGCTTATCTAGCTTGTGTTAGCTTTATTGATGATCAGGTTGGAGTGGTATTAGAGGCCTTAGATAAAAGCAAGTTTAAAGACAATACAATTGTTGTTTTAGTTAGTGATCATGGTTGGCAAATGGGGGAAAAAGATTATTTGTACAAGAACTCCCCCTGGGAAAGAAGTACGAGAATACCATTTATAATTAAGGACCCTAGAAACTCTGTTAAAAATACACCTGTATCTCATCCCGTTTCCTTAATTGATATATTTCCGACATTAGTAGATCTATGTCAACTTGAGGGAGATTTAACAAAAAATGAAAAGAAATTTGAATTGGATGGAAATAGTCTGAAACCATTTCTTAATAATCCAAACACAAACCGTTGGAGTGGTCAAAATGGGGTGCTAACCGTTTTGGGCGTTGGTGTCAATACCCCAATTGAGGGATTGGGGTACAACAAAAATAAAGCAGCTCCTTGGCACATCGAAATAGAAGGTGATTTGGATAAATCCTACATCTACAAACAAAACTATTCATACAGAACTAAAGATTGGCGCTATATTCTATACCGCGATGGCTCAGAAGAACTTTATCACACAAGTGTCGATCCTAACGAATGGCACAATCTTGCTAATGATAATAATTTTGATAAAGAAAAAATTAGTTTAAAGGCCCAACTCACCTCTATTATTAACAAAAATTAGAATAACTTTTAATATTGATAATTTTTGACTAG
>JABAYZ010000290.1:3153-5972 GCA_018608735.1 Flavobacteriaceae bacterium
TTTTTAACATTCCTTTATAGAATACATTGCAGTCATAATAAAAACTCTATTCAATTTATGAAGATTGCAAATACATATCTATTCCTATTTTTTGTAACGATCTCTTTTGCTCAGGAAGAGGTTTACTATGAAGATTTTGAATCACAAGATATAGGCGCTAAACTTACTTCTTGGAAAGGCATGAAGTTTATGGGCTGGAACAAGTCCGTCTGGAAAGTGGTCGAAGAAAACGATAACAAATTTGGGCAAAGTAGTGACCAACAAAAAGTCTTTTTGGTCAAGACTTTCGATTTGGAAGCCGGTGCTACCTACCGCTGGTCTGTTGATACAAAAGTTGTCAATAACGGCCATGGTTGGAAACGCAGTCACACTTTAACGGTCACTGCAAAGGGAGATAATGACAACCATAAATATGGATTTGTCAGTGTTGATGAACCCACTTCAAATAAATGGAATTCATCAACCATTGAATTTACTGTACTTGATGGAAAAACCAAAGTTTCCTTGCAAATATTCAGATTTGCAGAGGGCGCTATCATGGCAGTAGACAATTATAAATTAACTAAACTCTAATATTAAACTTAAAAATTAAATACTATGAAACAATTTTACATTTTTACATTTTTGCTATGTGTTTGGATTACACAAAGGGCTCACGCTCAACAAACTATTTTTTCAGATGATTTTGAAAGCGGTTACACAAATGAAGCTGATTTAGTGGGTGTCAATGGTTGGCAAGTTTTCGCAAATGCTACTGCAATTGTCAAGTCAGTTAATAATAATGGTGCTGGTTTTAATGGTTCAGATTGGTATGCTGATATTAGAAATGATGGACATCAAGAAATTCAACAAGTCCGTGCGTTAATTGCAGGAGAAACTTACGAATTTAAAGCACAAGCCAAGAAAACTGGGGCTTGGGCATCGTTGAAAATTGGAGCTTATGATCTTAGTGGTACTAATCCAGTTTTGATAATCGAATCTGCTAATTCAGTCGGTGTGGAATATGCTGAAAAAACAATATCATTTACGGCGGGTTATAGTGGAAATCATGCATTTCGATTTACGAAAGGTGATGGTGCTACTGCTACTGCTCAAGTTCAAATTGATAATGTTGAAATTACATGCACCACGTGTACCCCTGCTTCTGTAGATGACTTCAACAAATTAAAATTTACAATTTCTCCAAATCCAGCACAAGATATTGTAAGAGTGACATCCAATGACATTTTGGAAAAAATGGAACTATATTCTCTTACTGGTGCCAAAATACTTGAAGTCAAAGGGAATAATTATATTAATATGAATGGCATTAGCTCTGGTATTTATTTATTAAAAGTCCACTCTGATAATGGAAGTGTTGCTACAAAAAAATTGATTAAAAACTAAAAGAAATGTACAAACACATAGTCCTTTGGAAATTAAAAAAACAGCCAGAGGAAATGACACATGCAGAGCTTGCGCAAGAGGTCAAACGCCGCTTGGACGAATTACCAACTCATATTCCAGAAATTAAGCAGTATGAAACGGCGATAAATATTGGGGATTACAACGCTTGTTTTTATGATGTTAGTTTGATAAGTAGCTTCGATAACAAAGATGATTTTTGGGCCTACACAAAATATCCAATACACGACAAGGTTGTCCATTACATACAAAGTGTTACTGTAAGTGAGCAGATTGTTGACTATGAGTTGTAAAGCTCGGCAAATAAAAATTTATGAAAATTACAAATGTTGAAACCTTTATCCTAAAAGATAAGTTATCTAAAAGTTTTTTCTTTTCACAATGGGAATACTCTGAGCGTTGCGTCTGTTTAGTCAAAATAACGGCTTCTGATGGCACCATTGGCTGGGGTGAAGGATATGGTCCAGCCGCCGTTATCGAATCGGGAATTAACCTATTGCGTCCTATAATTATTAATCAAAATCCACTTGAGAATGAAGTTATATGGAATCAGATGTACCGCAAAACATTGGATTATGCCCGAAAAGGCGTTTTAGTAGCTTCAATGAGTGCTATAGACATAGCCATTTGGGATTTAAAAGGTAAATTATTGGGGCTTCCCGTTTCGACACTTTTGGGTGGTGCACACAGAAAATCAATTAAGCCATATGCTACAGGACTTTATTTTACGGACAAAGAAAATCCCTCCAAAAATTTTGAAAAAGAGGTTAATGATTATCTCCAACGAGGGTTTAAGGCCATTAAAATGAAAGTTGGTCTCGGGGTAGAAACAGATGTCAAACATGTAAAAAAAATGCGGCAACTTATTGGAGATGACATTCAATTGATGGTCGATTCAAATCACGCCTATACACTGAGTGAAGCGACAGTACTTGCAAAAAAAATTGAACCCTATAATATTTCTTGGTTTGAAGAGCCCATTTCACCTGAGTTTTATGAACAGTACCATGAATTAAGATTAAAGACCTATATCCCAATTGCTGGTGGTGAGTGTGAATATTTAAGATTTGGATTTCAACAACTGCTTAAACATAAATCTGTTGATATCATACAACCTGATATTTGTGCGACTGGAGGACTTACAGAGGCCAAAAGAATTGCCAGTCTTGCATCCACTTACGGCGTTGATATTGTACCCCATACTTGGGGAACATCCATAGGTATTCATGTAGCACTTCATTTTATTGCTAATCTTGAATCCATTCCAGGGCGTATGAACGATGCTGATTTTTTAATTGAATACGATCAAACTGAAAATTCGCTAAGAGAGGAACTCACAAGTCCACCAATTGAAATGATTAATGGAATGATTAGTATTCCTACCGCACCTGGATTAGGAATTGAAGTTGATGAAA
>JABAYZ010000264.1 GCA_018608735.1 Flavobacteriaceae bacterium
TAAGATGATTTGCCACAATAATTTCTGGAACCGTACTCATGCCTACGGCATCGGCTCCCATGAGTTTTAGCATCTTGTATTCGGCACGTGTTTCGAGCTGAGGTCCAACCACACTCACATACACGCCTTTGTGTAAAGTAATGTTATTTTTAAGGGCAATGGACTCAAAATGGGTATTGAGAGCGGCATCATAAGGGGCACTCATATCCACAAAACGTTCCCCTAAATGTTCGACGCCTTTAAATGCTAAGGGAGAGCCGCCTTGTAAGTTAATATGATCCTCAATAAGCATCAATTCTCCTTTTTTGTAATCTAAATTTATTGCCCCAGATGCATTGGAAACTAAGAGCGTTGTAATGCCCAACTGTTTCATAATGCGTACAGGATAGGTAACATCTTGTAGCGTATAGCCTTCATATAAATGAAACCGCCCTTGCATGACGATGACTTTTTTACCCTCAAGAATTCCGTAGATTAATTTCCCTTTATGAAACTCAACCGTTGCTGTTGGGAAGTTAGGAATGTGATTGTAACTCACTTCTTTAATGATCTCAACGTGCTTTAAAAGCTGCCTCAATCCGGTGCCAAGGATGATTCCGACCTCGGGCGATTCAAAGCCTTTTTCTTTGAGATAATTTGAGGTGTCTTCAATAAATTTATTCATCTTTTTTAATCGTTTTTAACAGTTCTGGATGAGCTTTTAGATCCTCAAATGTATCAATGTCATTCAAAGCTTCCAAAAGTTTAACATTTTGTTGTTTTAAGTCATTTAAAGTAGCCCCTAAAACGGAGTCAGTTCCCCATAGCTTATTTTTAAATACAGCAGAATGTAGTTCTTTCATTCCTAATAAATAATAGCCTCCATCCAGCGATGGTCCTATGACAAGCTCGTGATTTTCTAAAGCCTGGAGAGCGTCCTCAATATGAGTTGTATTCAAATCATATAAATCACTTCCCACAATCACCACCTTTTCATACAACTCCTTAAAAGCCGTTTCGAAGGCGTTTTGCATACGCGCTCCTAAATCCAATCCTTTTTGAACTTTTTTTAGATAAAGTGTCTCACTCCACAAGTCGTTTTGTTGAATTTCTTCCGAGTAATATACGACTTTATCAACTGGGATGGAATTTAATACAGATTCAGTATGACTGAGTAAAATGTTATATATTTTTAAGGCAGCGCTGTCACCAACAGTTCTAGAAAGCCGTGTTTTGACCTTCCCTAACTCAGGGTTTCTCACAAAAACAAGAATCAGACTTTTATTCATATACTTTAGTTCCATTTAATAGGTAGTTCCCCCAATATTTTGAATAAGCATGTACTTTTTGAGTTTCTTGTTTGTTGTGGTAAACCTTTTCGCCTTTATTGACCCATTCAAAAATGCCGCCATATAAATTGTAAACTTTCGTATAACCTTGCGCAATGAGTTGTTTACCAATGATTTCGGAGCGGATTCCAAGGGAACAATACACCACAATCGTTGTATTTTTATTACTGGGTAAGCTCGTGCTTTTTGAAAAATCAAACGCATTAAATCCCAGGTGGATAGCATCCTTTATATGGCTAATGTCATATTCTTCTTGTTCACGTGTATCAAAAAGGAGGGGTTGTGTTGTTAATTCTTTCAGTTCATTAACATATATATAAGGGATAGAATGGTCATTGTATTTATTCAACACCTCTTTAATGGCGTCTTGACTAGACCCCTTGACGCATAACAGACCTATTACTACAAAAATTAAGTTTTTCATTTTTTTAGACGACTGTTCCTTGGCAGCTACTTCCTGCGCCAGCCGTACAGCCATAACAGTGTTGCGAAATACAAATAGTACGTTTGCTAAGAGTTTCCTTGTTAAAATCACGAATGTGTTGAACAGGACTGTCAACTTTTAATTCTAACATCTGATTAAAATCACAATCGTAGAGCCATCCATCCCAACTTACCGAAAGGGTGTTGGTGCACATCACATTGTTCACAGCGGCGGGATTAAATGCTTCTACTAAATTATACATATAATCTTCGTAATTTTCAGAGGCTATGAGGTAGTCTAAAAAACGACTGATTGGGAGGTTGGTTATTGAAAATAAATGATGAAATTGAATGTCAAACTTTGACGCCAATGCCTTTTTGAAATCAATTTCTAGAGCCGCCTGATTTCCTGGTAAAAAGGCACCTGAGGGGTTGTAAACCAAATCGAGTTTGAGGTCAGAATTTGGCATGCCGTAGCCGACTGCGTTTAACATTTTTAAGGCTTTAATAGAGGCATTGAAAACACCATCGCCACGTTGTTGATCTGTTTTTCCCTCCGTCCAGTGGGGCATGGAGGATATGACATGTATCTTATGTTTTTTGAAAAACTCAGGCAAATAGTTGTATTTTTTATTGGCGGTAATGATGGTCAAATTGGAGCGTACGATGACTTCTTTTACACCAACTTTGGTGGCTTCTTCTACAAACCATCTAAAATGTGGATTCATTTCGGGAGCACCGCCAGTAAGATCGAGGGTATGCGCTCCTGTTTCTATAATTACATCCAAACACTGTTGCATGGTTTCGCGGGTCATGATTTCTTTACGGTCGGGACCGGCATCGACATGGCAATGTGCACAGACTTGATTACACATATACCCTACATTAATTTGTAGGATTTCTAATGTTTTTGGTTGTAATGGAAACAGATTTAGAGTTTTTAATTTTGAACGAAAGGTAGGAAGCTCCTCATCTTGAAAGATTCCATTGGATAAAACTTCTAACTGACGTTTTGCATTGGCAAGTACATTGTCACGCTTTTTTAGGGACTTTAATTGCATAAATTACATGGATAATTTTTTGTACTTATTCATCATTTGTACACTGTGTACGAGGGTGGCTCCACTCTCAATGGCAGCACCGGCATGGACTGCTTCCATCATTTCTTCTTTGGTGATGCCGCGTTTGAGACCGTCTTGTGTGTAAGCATCTATACAATAGGGGCACTTCACAACATGCGATACCGCTAAGGCAATCAGCGATTTCTCGCGGGCGCTTAGCGCTCCTTCTTCAAAGACGCTTCCATAATAGTCAAAGAATTTTTTTCCGAGTTCTTCACTCCATTCCGTGATGGTTCCAAATTTCCGTAAATCGGAAGGCTCATAATAGGTATTGCTCATGTTTTATTTATTTAAGACTGTTTTTTTAAGATGCTTTAAAACTAATGAAAATTCTTCGATATTTTTCAAATTCTCCGAAATGCATGGAAATTTCAAATTTAAAAACAATTTTTAAGTTTTTGTTTAACTATACATAATTACAACACTGCCTTGATTTTTAGTTTGATAATTTTTATTGCAAAATGCAATTTATTTAAATTATTATCATTTTTTACAGGTTAATATGAGAATTTTACCCCTTTTTAATCAAAAAATTATAGAATGTATATTTTTTGTTGTGGTCAAAAATTAGTGCATCAAGGGGTCTGTTTCTTAATATTGAGACTTAACCCTAAATTTATTTATTATGAAAAAAATTACTTTATTATTATCCCTATTGATTACGTCAATTGGGTTTTCACAAACAGAATTACTAACCAATGGAGATTTTTCCAATGGTGACACTAATTGGGCTCTCACAGGAGGTTCCGTGGTAAATGGTGAAGCAGCATTCTCATCCACCGCATCTGGAGGAAATGCTTGGGACAATCAGTTAGTACAAGGAAGTTTAACATTTACTAACGCACAACAATATACCATTTCTTTCGATGCCCGAGCAGATGTAGCTAGAAATATTACATTAGCGATTCAGAATGTAGGAGCATGGGATGATCAATTTAGACAGGATTTTAGTCTTACGACTACGATGACTACCTACACTGCAACGTTTAGTGCCGCTTCTAGCAATGGTAATGTTCAGATTGGGTTTTTAATGGCAGGTTTTGGTGTCACTCATGGAGTTTATTATGATAATGTTTCATTAAATACTAGCGCGGCTCCAAGCTGCAGCGATGGTATTCAAAATCAAGATGAAACAGGTATAGACTGTGGTGGTTCAGTATGTCCAGCTTTTCCAACACCTCCTTCAGTAGCAGCACCCACGCCACCAGCAAGAACAGCTGGGGATGTTGTTTCTATATATAGCGATGCATATTCTTCTAATATAACATATGATAATTTCGATGCAGGTTGGTGCGGAAGTACAGCAGCAACTGAAGTAATGATAGCCAGTAACAATACGCTAAAGAAAAATGCAGGGATTGCATGTCATGGAATCGATTTTAAAAGTGATAGACAAGATTTAAGTAGTTTTACACATGTACATTTTGATTTTTATACAAATGATACAGATCTTACCGGAGATGTATTTAATTTTAAATTAGTTGATTTTGCTGGCGGTAGTGGGGAGGTTTCTGCTTTAGAGGTTAATATTAATGGTAGCACTACCCCACAATTGGTTGCCAACCAATGGGTCTCTGTAGATGTCGATATTACCTCTCTTGGTGGCGTGGTAGCTAACAATTTAACCAGATCAGATGTTGCACAAATAGGAATTACAACAACGAACTTAACAAATGTTTGGTACGATAATATTTACCTATGGAAAGCCCCAACCGCAGGTTTGGATGACAACGCTCAGACTTTTGTCAATATGCACCCTAACCCTGCCAATGGCATTGTAAAATTCTCAACGACTTCAAGCGAGCTTTTAAGTGTTTCTGTGTATGATTTGTTAGGCAAACAAGTCATTCCTGCTCAAACTGTAAAGTCAGAGTTGAATATTTCTAGTTTATATCCTGGAGTTTATTTTGTAAAAATGGATCAAGGTTTAAATTCAATTACTAAAAAATTGCTTGTGAATTAAGGTACGCTAACACACCAACTTTAATTTCAAAGAAGCTTTCAGCAATGGAAGCTTCTTTTTTTGTTTTGCTAAGAGGTTATTATAGTTCTCTTGTAAATAGGTGTGTGCTGTGTTCGTGTCCTTTGTTACGTGCCTTTACAGTGTTTCTTTTGCATTGTCATTATTTATAGCCATTTATTTTGAAAATGTGGTGTATTGACAGCATTTTAATTATTAAATGTTTATTAATTACAACACAACATTAATCATAACTAACCATACAAATCCCATACATTTTATTTTATCACCCCCATTTAACATAAATTTAGGATTTTTAAATTACTAATTTTTACAGGTTATAATTATCAATATTTATAATTTATGTCAGTATAATTGTTAGTGTATATAATTTGTATTGTTTTGTTTAAGAATAATACAAACAGTTTAAACTATATTTGAACATAATAACAAACTTAAATTAATTTATATGAAAAACTATTACCTTTTGATTGTTTCGTTAATTACTTTCAACTTAACAATGGCACAAACAGATTTTTTCCCTGTATATGATGGAATTTTTGACGGTACAGTGTACGCACAAACGTTTACGTTCCCTACAGGAGCACAGGCTTGGGCAGGATTTGCTAACAATAACACTAGTATTTATCCATTGTCTTATCCAAACGGAGGACAAGTATCATTTAAGGCTACAGTAGCTGTAGATGCAGAAGTTTACTTCAGATTTGAAGCAAACCCTTACCCAGATGTTGATCCAGCTATCGTTACAGCTAACGTACTATTATTAGCATCTAATCCAGCTGAAACAGTTTACACAGTAGATATTCCTGCAGATGCTTCAAACACTTACAATTCTGCGCTAATGTATGTTGTTACAAGAGATGTGGAAGTTTCAATGTTAGAAACTAAAATTACTCAAAATGCGAGTACTGCTAGTGTAGATGATTTAACTGCTAACTCAGTAAAAATGTATCCTAATCCAGCTAAAGGCGTTGTAAACTTTACATCGGCTTCAAATGCAGATTTAGATGTAGCAGTGTATGATTTATTAGGAAAAGAGGTTTTACGTGCAAATGCGGTACAGTCTCAACTTAATATTTCGAGCTTAAACCCTGGAATGTATTTTGTAAATA
>JABAYZ010000163.1 GCA_018608735.1 Flavobacteriaceae bacterium
AGCCACCCAAAGGGTGGCCATTTGCAATACTATCGAAAAACTTGGTTGCGGGAGCTGGATTTATTCAAGATATGACGATTTACACACCTATATAGAAATCCGTGTTCAGAAATTTTTGGTAGTCTACTCCCGAAATTTACGAACCGACATCCGATCAACACTAACGAAAAGGCCAGTGTTAAAAACGATCGGTGGTATAAATTTATAGGAAATCAGCTTAACAATTACACAACGTCCATTGACGGCACCTCAGCCTCTTCGCTACGACTTGCATGACTATTTTTTAGGATTTCTCGGGATTTTGCGCCAATCAAAGTTATCGAGTCACTATTAGATCTACTTCATTTCGAAATAAAAATTCGACCCAGATATATATCATTACTGCAAGACGAATTATCTCTGGTTTTGTTTTCAAGTAAATAAATGGGCTACGCTGTGTCACAGAATGACGAAAGAAATTGGGCAATTTAGCCCAAGGGCGCTTTAGCCTAGTCTCACCGTTCGTTCTGACAGGGCCCTATTGATCACTGCCTAAACGCATCATCTTTGATTTTTGATACCGGCTGCCAGAAAAATTCTAAAATGCTACGACGGCCACGGATTATGTCAACTTGGCCAATCATTCCAGGCAATATGGTTACCAATGTACCATCATCATTTTCCAGTGTATTTACAAACTTCAAATTTACTGAATACATATAAGACTTAGTTTCTTCTCTAAATACAGCATCCGTAGAAACTTTTACTAGAGAGCCAACCATATAGCCGTACCTTGCACTATCATAAGCAGTTAAGCTAATGCGTGCGTTTTGACCTGGTTCAATTTTAGCTATGTCTTTAGGGTCAATATAGGCTTGGATCTCTAACTCTTCACCAATAGGAACTAATTCGGCAATCTCTTCGCCAGAATTCATTACTGCTCCAATTGAATTTATGAAAAGTTGATTTACAATACCATCTATTGGTGAAATTATCTTGGTCTGAGACATTTTTTGTTCAAATTTTGGCATTTGACTCGAAATTTCAGATAATGTTTGGGTAGTATCAGCCAATTCTTTGAAAAGCTGGGTCCTGTAAGCCTTTTGTATTTGGACTATTTCGAGTTCAGACTTTTCAATCGAATTTCTGTTCTGCTCAATTTGTGACGATATAGTGGCAATTCGACTTTCAAGTTGTGATTTTTCTCTATCAAGTCGGTACATTTCAGACTTTCCGATAACACCGTTTTGGATCAACGGAAGGATCTCGCTCTGCTCATTTTCATTAATTTTTAAAAGACGATTCACACCGTCCAATTCATTTAGCTTTTCAACTTCTACGTTTTCCAACTGCTGAATTTGTTTGATGATTGTAGATTCCTTGGCAGAAAACTCTTCGATTCTGGACTTATAAAGCCACTTCTGCGAGGACGCTAACTCTGACGGAAACGCGGCAAGCTTCCTATCTAGATAATCCATTGATTTATTTTCAATTTCTGCTTTTATCCGTGTGAGACGTGCTTCAGCGCCCCACTTTTTAGAAATCAGTTCGTCAAAAGCACTTTTGGCAAAAATAGGGTTTATGCTAGCAATTAATTGCCCCGCGCTAATCGTTTGCCCCTCAGTTACATTTATTTCAGTAACCTGACCCGCATCCAAAACTTCCACTGTCTTATTTTCACCCGCCGCAATAACTCTTCCAGAGCCACGAGTGATCAAATCCAGCTCCGTGATTGTAGCCCAGTATATCACTGCGACTAAAAGAACTATAATCGTCATAAGAAGAGACCATAGAAGCGCCACTTGAGATTTTATACTAGACATTTTGGGCACGCTTCTTTTTCAACATTTCGAAATATTGATCTTTGGAACCATTCCATGAAACTGCGCCCTGATCCAACACTACAACCCTATCGCAAGACGCCACTACTTCCGGCTTATGAGTGACAAAAATCGCCGAAGTATCAGCATACTTAGCGTTAAAAGATTTTAAAAATTCCTTTTCTGTTACCGCGTCTAATGCACTGGTAGGTTCATCAAATAAAATAAGCTTTGGTTTATTCAATAGAGCTCTTGCAATCGATATTGCTTGTTTTTGGCCACCAGATAAGTTTGAGCCACCATCACTAACTTTAAAATCTAAAATCTCAGAGGCGGTACTACCTAGGGATGCCCCACTAGAGTTGAGAGCTTCAATGAGTGCATCGTCACTATATAAATCCAATCCCATCGTAATGTTGTCTCGAAGCGTACCAGAAAACAACCATGGATTTTGATTTACTAGCCCAACCATATCCTTCGCATCGGCACGTTCGAACGAACTTATTGAAATACCATTGATAGCTATCGTACCAGTTTCTGCACGCAATATTCCCGCAGCTAGCCTTATTAAGGTAGACTTTCCGGCACCATTTCGGCCAATAAGTGCCAGTTTTTCACCTTGGTTTATATTTAAATTTAGGTTCTGAAAAATTGGAGCACTGCTTTCATCATATCTGAAAGTAATATTTGTTAATGTTATTAGGGGTTGTTCGAGCGATACAAGAGCGGAAGAAGTAGCAACCTTCCTAAATCGTGGCATCTCTAAGAAATCTTTGACATTCCGATACGCCGTTATGGCGCCATTTGATTTAGAAAGTGTTTGCGCGATTTTAGCGAGCGGTTGTAAAGTTTTACCTGACAAAATAACGGAGGCGATTATCGCACCCATTGTTATTTGGTTGCTGACAAAGAGGTGATATCCATAAACTATAATTGCAACTTGCGCGATTTGCTGCGTCAGCGCTATTAGACTGCCATTAAATTCTGATAGCTTTTTAGATCTTTGCGATAAGATTTGTTGATTATTAATTTGCGTTAGAAATCGCCGCTTCATTATAGCATAGCCACCATTAACGCGTATTTCGTCTAATCCCGTGAAGATCTCAAGAAGTGCCGATTGCTTCGTTAAATTTGCCGATGATAGTTTTTTTGAAAGCGATAGCAGCACTGGTTGGGTCAAAATAATCGAAATCAGCAGCAAAGGCACAGCAATAAGTGGAACAAGAAATAGCGGTCCGCTGATGAAATACATCACTGCTATGAATATAAATACAAAGGGAAAATCGATTAATGCTGTGATCGTTGCAGAAGACACGAATTCTCTATAACTTTCATAATCTCGCGAAATTGTGGCTAACGCTCCAGTAGAGCGAGAATTATTGACGTTTACATGTTCAACATATTGTTCGAACAACTCTTCATTAACTTTATCGTGAGTGCTTTTATTTGCCACTTCGATTAAAGCGCCTCGAATGTATTTTAAAATTAGGTCAAACAATATTGCAACTGCAACACCAATTGAAAGTGCATACAAGGAATGTTCTGCCTGATTTGGCAACACTCTGTCATATACTACCATAATATAAATCGAAGACACCAAGCCCAAAATGTTAGAAAAAGTGCTAGCTAAAGCAATACCTGCAAATTTCAAACTACCAATTGATCTAAAAAAATTTAAGTGTTTGGCTCGCGATTTCAGATCGCTCGCATTTTCAAGATCCTTTCGCATTTGCAGGATGGTATAGCTTTTAAGCGGTTCAATATTATCTGAGGAAACTAATAATCTTTGACCATTCAAGAAAACATTAAACCCCTCTAGCGAACGATTTATGAGCCCAGCATCTCCGTGTTCGTCAAGAAAGAAGTACTCGACATCTGTCATTAATTGCGAGACTTGGAATGCATTTTTTTCTACTATGGAAATACCTATCTGAGACAAACAATATGAAAGCCGTTCGAAATCTGAATCGCTCGGAGCACTGTAATAATATTCTCTCAGCTTCTTGTGCGAAACATGCTCGAAACTGCGACTAATGAATGCGCTCATAATCCGCTCGAAGTTTTTATTCCAGTTTACCTTTTGCATAATGTGTAACCGCGCCTACCAGGAGAAAAGAGAAACTTCATCACATGCTGATATGGCAAGACAAAGCGCAGTTTGAGAATTTAGCAAATCGAGTGTAGTTAATTGGAATGCATGCACAGCATCTATCTTCGAAGTTTCAAGAGAAGCTACGTTAAGTTTCTCATTTACAATATCTATAAGAGACGTTTTTCCACCGGCGATCATTTTATCAAGCTCCGCCACCTTGTCGTTCGCGTTGTTTATTTCGTTCTGTATCGACATCAATTTTTGTGCTTGAGTTTCAATTTCTTCTCGCCACATTTTAAACTCTGATAATACACTAATTTTATAACTATCCACTTCACTTTTCAAAATAGACACATTTTTTTCTGCCATTTCAATGCGTTTATCCATTTTCCCGTTATCATACATAGGCAAAGTAACTTGTACGCCTGCAAAAATTTCTGGAACTGAACCCGACGACCCCTCTTGTGAAACTCTAATTGAAAGGTCTGCCGATGTACTTTTGCCTAATTTTTCAAAATCAACTTGTAACTCCGCACTATCTATCTCCAGCAATAGCTCGGTAAGATTTACATTTCCGTCCCATATTTCCAAAGTTTCTACAAGCTGTGAATAATTTAACTTAAATTGGACTAGTTTAGGGTCAGAAATTTCATATTTTTCATTGGTTATTGCGACTGAATTCATGATTCTTCGAATATCAATTTCGCGTTTCTCAAGTCCAATTAGCTTTTCATTTAGATTGAGAAGATCGAAAGATGTAATGACACCATTTTGGGCCGCCATATTTATTAAACTGCGGTTATCTTCATAGTCCAATTGTTTAGACTCTAAGTGTTGAGATAATTCTTGAGCGTATTCTTTATCTGCTTGTGATCTTATTAACTCGTAAAGCGCTGCGTTGATAACACGAATGTAGTCTAATTTCGCAGCTTCTACCGAATTCAATCTAATAGACTTTTGAAGATCGGTCCGGCCAGCGTCATAAAAAACTTTTGAACCTTGTACGCTTGCAAGACCACCAAATTCTTCTGCGGTATTGTCTTTTCTCGCTCCAATATCTGATGAAAACGTTAAATTTGGTCCCAGCCCGATATCAATAAGATCTAATTCCGACTTTGCAACGTCTATTTTGTAAGCTGCCGCTTGCGCCGATGGAAGGGATGCAATGTGGTTAAGTAATTGATGTTTGAAATTAGGGTCTTTTTCTTGAAATGAAATTTTCCTTTCAACTTTATTGACTGAAGAACCACCAGTTTGTTTAGTTGGCACAACAAGCTCGCTTTGCTTTGATGGGATATTAGGCGTGCATCCCGCAACTAACATAATAAGGGCGGCGCAAAGAGTTAATTTCATTTTTTAGTTTCAACGGTCTGAGCCATTTGACGCTGTCGTTCACGCTGCCTTACGCTATCAATAGTTCTTTCGATGTGTTTGATCTCTTCATCCAGTTCGCGTTGGAGCTGCTCTTTCCTTTGCTGGAATTTAACTTGGATAAGCTCTCTTCGTTGCTCAAGTGCTTGAATTTCTGGAGACACTTCGGTCATGAGGTCACGCGTCCTTACTTAGTGATTAAGGCTGTTAACCTACGCCCAATAGAGGGCGTAGGCAATCCAAGATTAAACTTCGGTTGACGTGTTTTCGTCAAGGGTCAAATCAAGATCTTCGTTGAAAACGATAAGAGCAATATCTTTCATTGCCAATACTGCGTCATCTATCTTCGTCGTACCTTTAATCGTAACATCAAATAGGCCATTCTTATCTGACAGTGTTACATCGACGTCATTAAGATCAGTATCTCCAGACATCAACATCTCATGCATTACAGCCTCGACACTGCCAGCATCTGCAACACCGATGTCAGGCTTTTCGGAAAAAATGTCATACATGTCTTGTGGATTCGAGAGGTTGACGGAACTATAAATTTCGGTAGTTCCATCATTTGTTAAT
>JABAYZ010000304.1 GCA_018608735.1 Flavobacteriaceae bacterium
GATTTAATTCATTAAAAAAAGTAAGGTTGGAGTTCACATTAAACAACCCATAACCACCATAAGAAAATATTTCATTTTCAAAAGTGAAGTCATAAGATCTAAACTTGTTTTGATGTTCAAAAGATTTATCTAGACGTTCAAAATAACGATCTTTAAACTTATATAAAACACCTCCACCTTTTGCTAATAAAATGGTTTCGTTGGGGCGATTAATTGCCTCGAAATTAAAATGAGGCCAATCCATCTGATGCGCCCATTTTTCATAGGATGCTCCATTTTTCGTTACATATACGGAATCCGAATCAACGGTATAAAAAAAAATTTTGGAGTGGAAACTAAAAAAAGAATTCTTTGAAAACTCAGGATATGAGCCACTAAAAATAGTTAAAAAAAATAGTTGTAATAAAAGCATTAAAAATACAAGATATATCGTGTAAGGTAGTGAAAAATAATACAAGAGCGGCTTATATAAATTAGTTTTACAAACTAAATTTAAAGGTTTAAATATGAAAAAAATTATTTTATTAATGGTGCCGTTATTGCTCATGGGATGCGGAGATGAAGACGACAACAACGACGACCCCATAATAGGCTCATGGGAATTAATTTCTGAAGAACATTATCTAATTGATATTTATGAGTTTAGAGCTTGTATTGAAGAGGGCTATCCCAATGTTATTGAGTATTTTGTTGACGGAAAGTACAATAGCCAATTTTGGGAGTGTCAGTTAGAATTAGATGGAACTGTGACCATAGGAGATACGGGAACGACTGTAGGTGGCCAATGGAATCAAATAGGAGAACTTGGGTATTATTTGGTATTCGACCCAAATGAAGACGAACCAAATGAAGAGGTCTCGTATTTTGAATTTAATAACGATTTTTCTCAATTTTCGTTTGATAACGGAGAGTATATTTCAGTTTTTGAACGTCGTTAGCTATTGATGTATATTTTTTTAGAGTGAAACCCTGCAAATTGCAGGGTTTTCAGTTTTATAATTCCTATGTTTTGTGGCGTGTTAAAACTTTAGCTAAGTCACAACTTTAATTACTAAGAGCGAACGTTAAAGCTCGCTCTTTTTAGCCAATAACTATACAGATTGTTTGTAAACGATTTTTATTCCTTTATAAATTTAAGTATGTTTCTGTTATTAAATTTTAAAAAATAAAACCCTCTAACTAGGTGTTCAATTTTTATATTTTCTTTGCTGGAGATCGATCCCTCTAAAATTTGTTTACCTAGAGCGTTATAAATTTTATATTCTTCTGCTTGTGTTAGTCCCGTCACTTGGATAGTTGAGCCTGATGGGTTAGGAAAAATGGTCATCGAAACATTATTCTTATTAAACTGGTTAAGGTTGAGTGTAGAAGTATCAAATTTAGAGACTTTTCCTGCAGAAGCTTCTGCAAAATACAATACATCATTGTTAAAAACAAGACCTCTAGGACCATTCACTAGTGTTAAAATTTCCTCTAATACTGGGCTACTCTGGGTTACGTCTGTTCTGAAAATTCTGTCTGAAAGTGTATTACTGCGCGGTTCAGTAATATACAAGTGATTTCCTTTAAAAGCTAATCCTACAGGGTTTGTTAACCCTGATACTACATCAATCACTGATAGTGTTGAAGCAGTTACATCTTCTATTTTAGAAATTTTACCATCTACATCAAGTGAAAAATATAACTCATTATTTTTAAAAGCAAGTTTTGTTGGTAAATTCAGTCCTGATACAATTGCAGTAACTGTTGGATCAGTTGAAGAGATGTCTGCTATTTTAGAAATTCTACCTGCCCCCCATTCTGCGATAAATAATTCATTCCCTTTAAATGCTAGCCCAAGAGGTTGATTTAGCCCTGTTACTACATCTGTAGAAGTTGGTGTAGAAGCGGTAAGATCAATTTTAGAGATTTTGTTGTTTGTGATAACAGAATAATATAAAAAGTTTCCGTTTATTGCCATTCCGAGAATACCTGAAACATCAGTCACCAAGTCAGTAATTGTGGGTGTAGCTTCCGTAATATCTATTTTAGATATTTTACCGCTGACTCTATCAGACACAAATAATTCATTGCCATTAAGTACAAGAGCATAAGGGTAATCTAAGCCATCTAAAACTGTTGTTTGAGTAAAAAGAGCATCACTTTCTGCTTGTGTTTCTGAAAATATTGAAGCTGTGTTAATACCAGTCAAATTTGTAGAACTAGATGAATTGTCTAAAGAAATCACGGCCGTTTTATCAGTTATTGTAACTTGTGAATTAGCCACTTGAACTAGTAAAGCTGTAATCAATAAGAATAGTTGTTTTTTCATAATATTTTTTTTAGCGTGTTACCTACTTCAAAATTCATTTGGTTTTTCGGTTTATTCCCAACATTTATAGTTAATTAATAGTCGTAATAATCTTTTAAACATTCTAAATACAACAACTTTACTCTCAAATACAGGAGTTGGAAGTGTATTCAATATTTGCCGACTGGCTGATACATTTATGAATAGAATTAACACCACAAAAACACTTGGTTAATTGGCATCAACCAACAAACAATTATTGCAATTCAAAAGTATTCGTATGGTTTAATTAGTTAGTGGTTTATTAGTGCATTACACCATATATCCTGTATTTACACACACCCGATTGAGCTAATTTAGGATATCAATATTTAAAAAAATGCCTTATTCTATTGAACTGCGATAAGTGTACCGATTAGAATTGGCAAGAGAAGGTATTAAAAACAACGACAAAAGGTTGAAATTTATGGATTCCACAGAGTATAAACAATTGCTATTACAGACTTATCCTGAAAATTCATGTGGAATTTTCAGCTTGTCCCTCGCTAGCGCGAGCGTCCCGCTCGTGACAACTAGAGTAAGACGAAAAAAAGAAATAGAATAGACAATGAGTAGAACATATATACGAGTATATGAATAATTTTAGTTTGTTTAACGGCACAAGCGGGACGCTTGCGCCAGCAGGAGTATGGTTTATAACAAGTTAAATGACCGAGATCGAACTCCAAAAGTGAATACTATATTTTGGCTCAATTCCCGTTTTGTCAAAGGAAATCTCAAACATAAAGATTCCAGTAAATCAATGCTTCGAGTTAGTAACATAGAGAGGCTTTATTCATAATCCGACAGGGCTCCGCTTTGAAAAGCGTACAAACAAAAAAACCACCATTATTTGGTGGTTTTTTTGTTGTAAGACATATTATTCTTTAACTTCTAGAAGTTTTTTAACCAGCATTTCTAAACGCTCAATTTTTTCTTCTTGTTCTTTAATACTGTTGATCAGTACAGGAACTAAGCCTTGATAGTTAACCGATTTGATGCCTTTAGTTTCTGAAACCAGTTCTGGAAATACTTTTTCAATATCTTGAGCAAGAACCCCAATTTTTTGTTTCTGGTTTTTATCTTCTTTCATGGTGTAGGTCTTTCCGTCAATTTGTAATAACTTAGAAAGGGTACTTCCCAAAGAAATGATATTTGCTTTTAATCGCATATCGGAGTTGATCACGACATCTCCAGCAATTGTTGTGGTTCCGTCGTACAAAACTTCAAAGGCATTACTTCTTCCGCTGCCATTGCCATTACCAATCACAAAAGCTTGATGCGAAGCATCTGCGGCTGCGCCATCAATAGTATCTTCAAAGGTATTCCACTGACCAATAGCGAGCGCGCCTGCAGATGTGGCGCGTGTTTGATTACCTAAGGCAGTTGCTAAGGTTCCGCTTGCTAAATTTCCAGAAGCTGTAATACCCCCTGTTCCAGTGGATTGAATTCCCCCTGTTCCAGAAGCATTAAATGCTAGAGGACTATTCGTTAAGTTCGCGTACTCCCCATCAAACCCTTCAGGCAGATTCGTAAGTTGAGCTCCATCTCCAATAAAGGCTGTTGCAATTACAGTCTCTGTAGTCGTAATAGTTCCGTTAAAATCAAAAGACGGAGTGTCCATCGCGTCAGAGCCTTCAAAAATCATATTTCCACTTTCAGAAAACAAATTAAGACCATAACCTCCACCAGAACCAACTATAGCATTCTCGTTAGTGTTATCTAATGAAATATTAAATCGATCCCCAGACCCATTATTTTTAAAACCAGTGATCAAATCACCATCAGGATTAGCAATGATATCAAGTGTTGATCTATTTGTAACATCCTCTGTTCCAAATGCAGAAATCATATCTCCTAAAAAAACAGGGTTAGTTGCTACAATATCTCTAAATGTAGGCTTATTTGTTAAATTAGTATAATCCCCATCAAAAGTAGAATATCCGGCATCGTTTGCTAGGTCACTTACGTTGGTTGGGAGTGTTGGTGTTCCACTCAAGCTAGCATAGGTGCCATCAAAAAGAGTTGGAGTATTTGATATATCCGAATAATCGGCTGTAAAATCAGATAAATTAATCACAAAAGCTTTTTGAAAATCATTACTACCGTCATTAACATTAATATAAATATTTGCAGTTGGTGTCGTTTCAAAATCCAATAGAGCGTTTGTTTTAAGAGATGAATTTTCGATAACAAACAAATTATTTTGAGCATCATTTGAACCATTACCTGAAGCTAGGTTGTAGGTAAAAGAAGTTCCTTCCGTATCTATGGCAGAAAGATTCCCTACAATTGTTCCAATGGTACTATTCTCTACTAAATTAGTATTTGATAATTGAATATCTGTTGGAGGCGAATTGGGTCCGTTGCTTTGTACAAAAAAAGGATCAGAGCTACCGTGTAAAGTAACCGTGTGATTATTGTTACTTGAATCAGTAAATGCATTTGCTTCATCATTGACATTTAGTAACAGGTGTGTACCGCTAATGTTTTCAAGTTGCATTTCTGGAGTAAAGTTACTCGTATATATAGCGCTCCCTTTCACATATCTTATTTTTGAAATGTGACCATCTAAGAATGCTGTCCAGCCAGGGTTATAACCTATTTTTATTTGCGTAGCATCCATAAATTTTCCACCACTACATGATCTCGAAGCTCTCAAAACACCATCAACGAACCAATTTAATGTTTCACCAGTTCTTACCATCGCTATATGTTTCCAATTGCCGACCCAGTCACTTGCTGTGTAACTAAATGCCAAATCGCCACACCCCATTCTGAATTGAGGTTTACCTGCGGCTGTAATTGATAGCCAAAAATTTTGTTGGTTATAGGACAAAATACCCGCTTTGAATCCAATAACTCCGTTAGGGTCCCATTCGTTAATTTTAATCCACATTTCAAAGGTAAAGTCACCAGTCTCATAAAAACTGCCACTTGAATTATCAAGAGATATATAATTTTGATTTGTTCGATCTAATCTTATACTATTAAATTGAGCAGTTAGAATGTTAACAGTTAATAAAAAACAAAAGGTAGTAATATGTTTTAAAATGTGATTGGTTGTTAGTGTCATGTCTTAAGAGTTTTAAAAGTGGATATTTGATTTTTGGTTGTTACTTAAGTGTAAAATATAGGCCCCCGTTTGAAAATCAGAAACATTAATTTGTTTATGATTGGGCTCTTCAATGGCATATGCCGTACTAGGCGCAAGCTCTAACCCCTCTAATGTTAAAGAGTTATTGGAGTTGACTCTTAGAGAACTGCCTGCTTCAAAACTAAGAGTTTGGCAGAAACAAAAGGAGGACACTATCAATACAGGGAATTGTAATTTTCGGATAGATAAATTTAATTGGTTAATAGTGTTTTAAAAAAAACTAGACATCTTTGAATGTTTTGTTTAATTAATTTCTACAAAAATACAACAAAAATACAACAAAACATGCAATACTGTTAAGGATTAGCTGCGCTGATCCCACAAAGCTCCGCT
>JABAYZ010000010.1 GCA_018608735.1 Flavobacteriaceae bacterium
CCCTTTGATTGTGTGTTTTAAACAAGAAGCAGCTACAGCAAAATCTAAGGCGTTTTGATCATCATCTGGGTATTTTAATAACCCGTATATTAAACCTCCCATAAATGAATCTCCACCACCAACTCTATCTACAATATCTGTAATTTGATATTGGCGAGTTTGTAACATTTTTTTTCCATCATATAAAACACCAGCCCAAGTGTTGTGAGATGCAGAAATTGAGCCTCTTAAAGTTGTAATTACTTTTTTAGCTCTTGGGAATTTTTTCATCATTTGCTGACAAACTGATAAGAATGCTTCTGCTTTCACATCATGACCATGTTTGTGAACATCTAAACCCTCGGGATGAATTTTGAAATGTTTTTCTGCATCTTCTTCATTCCCTAAAATAATATCGCAATAAGTAGTCAATTCTGTCATAATTGCTTCTCGATCTCCATCATAATTCCATAGTTTAGCTCTGTAATTTAAATCAGTAGAGATAGTAATTCCCTTAGCACTTGCAGCTTTAACAGCCTCTAAACAAACATCTGCTGCTCCTTGAGAAATTGCAGGTGTAATTCCGGTCCAATGAAACCATTCAACTCCATCAAAAACAGTGTCCCAATTGATCATCCCAGATTGAATCTCTGCGATTGCTGAATGTGCTCTGTCGTAAACAACTTTACTGCCTCTAGATACTGCACCCGTTTCTAAAAAATAGATTCCTAAACGATCACCACCATAAACAATTTTATCTACCCCGACTCCACGTTTCCTCATTTCCATCATAGCACATTCACCAATATCATTTTTTGGTAAACGTGTTACAAAATCTACGTCAACTCCATAGTTTGCTAAAGATACTGCTACGTTTGATTCACCTCCACCATAAACAGCATCAAAATTATTTGCTTGAGAAAATCTTAAAAACCCTTGTGGAGCTAATCTTAACATGATTTCTCCAAATGTTACTACTTTACCCATTTATACTTGAAAATTAATTAATACAATTATTTAGTTAAACGTTTAACCAGTGTAGTAAAATAAAATCAAAACATTATTTGTTTTGATTGTAAAGTGAAAAAAAGTTATCTTTGATTAAACGTTTAAGCAAAGGTATAAATATTTTGATAAAAAAAAAGAAAACTACTATAAAAGATATCGCAAGTGTGTTAAGTATCTCTGCAGCAGCAGTTTCTAAAGCTTTACATAACGATTCTAGAATAAGTGAGAAAACAAAAAGAGCAGTAAGAGAAGTTGCTAAAAACTTAAATTACCAACCAAATCATCTTGCAAGCGCTTTAAGAAGTGGTAAAAGTTATTTAGTTGGCGTTATTGTTCCAAGGACGAATAGCAGTTTTTTCTCATCTGTAATCCAAAATATCGAAGAGGTTTTAAATAAAGAAGGTTATAATATCATTATTACACAATCTAACGAGTCTTATAAAAAAGAGTGTAAAAATATTGACACCTTATTATTTACTCAAGTTGACGGAATAATTGCATCCATGGCAAATGAAACGATAAATTTAGATTATTATGAAAAAGTAAAGTCTAGAGGAATTCCTTTAATTTTATTTGATCGAGGAGAAAACGATTTAAATGTAGACTATGTAGGTATAGATGATTACGCAAGTAGTCATTTAATTGTAAAACATCTTGTTAAGCAGGGCTGCAAGAGAATAGCTCATATAGGAGGTTTTAGACATACTAGAATTTTTAACAATAGAATTAGAGGCTATAAAGATGCCTTAAAAAAGTATAATTTGCCTTTAGATGAGGAATTACTTATAGAAAGCAGTTTAACATTAGAGGATGGAAGGACAAAAATGGAACAACTATTGTCACTTAAAAATAGACCGGATGCTATATATGTCGCTGGGGATTATGCAGCATTAGGAGTACAACAAGTTTTATTAGAAAATAAAATAAAAATTCCAGAAGAAATTGCTTTAGTTGGTTTTGGAAATGAACCATTTACCGCTATGGTAAATCCAAGTATTTCCAGTATTCATCAACATAGTGACGAAATCGGTAAAAAAGCGGCAGAGGCATTTTTAGCGCACACTAAAAAAGAGATCGTACAACAATCATTAAATAAAATTATTTTAAACGCAGAATTGATTGTTAGAGATTCTTCAAATATTTTTTTATCTTAAACACAGACTCAGGAATTTAAGTTAATTCACGAAGATTGGGACAAAATGATTTTATTCCTTGTAAAAGAGGATTATCACTATAATACAAAATAATGAAAACGAAATTTTCCTTAGTAAATAAAGGAGTTGTAATTACAGGTGGAGCAAGCGGCATTGGTAAAGCAATAGCCAAAACCTTTGCAACACAAGGGGCTGATGTACATATTTTAGATTTAAATATGGATGCTGCAGACGATATAGCAGCGCAAATCAAATCTCAAGGTTTTAAGGCTACTCCGCACCATTGCAACATTTCCAATTATAAACAAGTTAGCGAATTAGTTAATCAGATTTCGAAAGTAACCAACGTTGATGTCTTAATTAATAACGCAGGAATTGCCCATGTCGGGAATATTGAAGCTTGTTCTGAAGAAGATTTAGACAGACTTTATGAAATCAACATTAAGGGTGTGTACAATTGTTCAAAGGCTTGCATTCCATTAATGAAAAACAATGGTGGAGGGGTTATTTTAAACTTGGCGTCTATCGCATCATCGGTTGGTATTTCAGATCGATTTGCGTACTCCATGACCAAAGGAGCCGTACTGACCATGACCTATTCGATTGCCAAAGATTATATAGATGACAACATTCGATGTAACTGCATATCACCAGCGCGTGTACATACGCCATTTATAGATGGTTTTATTAAGAAAAACTATCCAGGAAACGAAACAGAAATGTTTGGAAAACTTTCAAAAACACAACCCATTGGCCGTATGGGGAAACCACAAGAAATTGCCGACTTAGCATTGTTTTTATGTGCTGATGAAGCAAGCTTCATTACAGGATCTAACTACGGTATTGATGGGGGATATGTAACTCTTAACTCAAAATAAATTAAAAATGAAGCTTATTCGATTTGGAGCAATTAACGAAGAAAAACCAGGTGTCTTTTTAGCAAACGGAACGAAACTAGACGTTTCTGCATTTGGCCATGATTATGATGAAGCCTTTTTTGGAGAAAATGGCACAGAAAAACTTCAGGATTGGTTAAAGAACAATCAAGATAGTTGTCCAGTTGTTGGCGATGATGTTCGCCTTGGACCACCCTTAATGCGCCCTTCAAAAATTGTGTGTGTTGGCCTAAATTATGCCGAGCATGCTGCAGAAAGCGGTATGGACATTCCTGAAGAACCAGTACTCTTCTTTAAAGCAACTTCTGCAATTGTTGGACCTAATGACCCAATTATAATTCCAAAAGGAAGTGAAAAAACTGACTGGGAAGTCGAATTAGCCATAGTTGTTGGCAAGAAGGCATCTTATGTGAGTGAAAAAGACGCATTAAACCATGTGGCTGGCTATGTATTGCATAATGATGTGAGTGAGCGTGCATTTCAACTTGAGCGATCTGGGCAGTGGGTAAAAGGAAAAAGTTGTGATACTTTTGCACCGATTGGTCCTTTTATTGCAACACCAGACGAAATTGGGGATCCAAATAATTTAAACCTTTGGTTAACACTCAACGGTGAGCAGATGCAAAATAGCAGCACATCAGATTTTATCTTTAACATTCAGCATGTGGTTAGCTACATAAGTCAATACATGACCCTACTTCCTGGTGATATTATCTCAACCGGAACCCCCTTTGGTGTCGGCTTAGGATTAACGCCGCCTCGATACCTACAAGACGGCGATATTATGGAATTGGGTATTGAAGGATTAGGTGTTTCAAAACAAATGTGTAAAACCTATAAATGATTATAGATAATCATCAACATTTTTGGAATTATAACCCTGTCAGAGATGCCTTCATAAAGCATCATAAACAGGTATGGCCAGAAATCAATCAAAGCATCAAAAATTCTGGGGTTTATAATGCCGAAATATTCCAAACGGGTAATAGACTTTTTATGATTTTAGAAGTTGATGACTCTTTTAGCTTTGAAAGAAAAGCTGCTCTGGATAATAGCAATCCAAAGGGGCAAGAATGTGAAGCACTTATGTGGGAATTTCAACAAGCGTTGCCAAACACCCCGGCTGGTTCCAAATGGGTATTGATGGATGAAATCTATAACTTAAATATATCAGAACAATGAAATCAGAAGTAAACTATAAATATCCCTCTGTTGAAGATTTGCGCATTCGCGCCAAAAGTAAGATTCCAAAGTTTGCTTTTGAATATTTAGACGGGGGGTGCAATAACGACGTTAATCTTAAAAAAAATACCGAACGAATTCGAGACATCGAGCTCAAGCCTAAGTATTTGGTAGACTATAAAGCACCAAGTTTAAAAACAGAACTTTTTGGACATACCTATGATGCTCCTTTTGGCATTTCACCTGTTGGACTTCAAGGGCTTATGTGGCCTAAGTCTCCTGAAATTTTGGCTAAGGCTGCATATGACCATAACATTCCTTTTATGTTAAGTACTGTAACAACGGCAAGTATCGAAATAATTGCTGAAATAACAGAAGGAAAGGCATGGTTTCAGCTCTATCACCCTGCCGAGGACAGTGTGACCAAAGACATTTTAAAACGTGCTAAAGCTGCCGAATGTCCGGTGCTTGTCATTCTCGCAGATGTTCCTTCTTTTGGATACCGACCAAGAGATATTCGTAATGGGCTATCCATGCCGCCAAAGATGACAATTACAAACATTATTAATGCTATAAAAAGACCACATTGGTCGTTGCAAACTCTTATTAATGGACAACCGAGCTTTGAAATACTTAAACCTTACATGCCCAAAAATCTAAATATCAGTCAATTGGCGAAATTTATGGACGGTACCTTTTCGGGGCGTTTAAATGAGGACAAAATCAAAAAAATTCGTGATTTATGGAAAGGCAAGCTTGTATTAAAAGGGGCTGAGTCTGTTCACGATGTGGAAAAAGCATATCAACTCGGGCTAGATGGAGTTATTATATCGAATCACGGAGGTCGACAAGTAGATGTAGGGCAAGCGACTATTGATTCTCTAAAAACCATTGCTCCACTTTACAAAGACAAATTCACTGTAATGATGGATAGCGGAATTCGTGGTGGTGCAGATGTGGCTCGGGTTATGGCAAGTGGTGCTGATTTTAGCTTTATGGGACGCACATTTATGTATGGCGTTTCTGCTTTAGGCAGAAAAGGTGGAAACCATACCATAGCCATGCTTAAAACGCAACTCACTCAAGTCATGGAGCAAATGAGCTGTGGTGAAATAAAAGATCTTCAAAGTAAATTAGTATTAAAATAATAATTTATTCAATTAAAATGAAAAAATCAAAAACTATTGCTATAGTCCCAAAACAAATCATAATTCCATTTATATTACTCACTTCTTTATTTGCACTTTGGGGGTTTGCAAATGCGGATATAGACCCTATGGTTCAGGCTTTTAAAAAGGTTTTAGAATTATCACGTTAATGATTTGGGTATTTATTTGAAATTTTCAACAACTTTATTTTTGATTATTTTCGAATAATAGCTTTTTTGTATCTTCAAAAAAGTTAGAATTTTTATTAAGTGAGGTCACTAAGCGGGACAAATTCTTAATATAAGGATTGTCTCGTTTTTTATTTCTGTCAAAACCCTTATTAATACTGGATATTTTCAAAAGCAGCGGATTGATATCAGCGGTTTGAACTTTTTGACTTTATTCCCTGCATTGGATTGGAAGTCATTCCTATTTTTCTTGCTT
>JABAYZ010000280.1 GCA_018608735.1 Flavobacteriaceae bacterium
ATTTTGGGTCGAATTAAACTGCGCAGATTTACGAATGCTTTTGCTCTGATACATAAAGTTACGTTGACTGCCGACAAGCTGAATATGTGAACAGAGAAGATGGAGATTTTTCCATTGACACTTCACTCATCAAAATCCGTTCTACAGAGGGTAACAGCTCTCTTGCGAAATTGTAGGTTACTTCTTCAGGCAGTGTATTATTAGGCGGGTTTGTTGATGTCCAAGGTGTTTTTAAAAGTTCAGAAAAAGAATGATGGTCGAGCCTGACCACTCTACCGTTTTTACTGACAACTGCCATCAACTCTTCTTCTAAAATTTCACCCGTGGCCCCCTGCCAACGGACTTGTAACAGTGAAATCATGTCACCCAAGGTTTGGCTGGGGCTTTCTGCGTAAAGTCCATCAAACTCAACCCGATCTTGTGCTAGCGCCGCCAGTTCTGAGACGAAGGTACACTCAAAGTCCATTGGTACTAAATCACGATTGCGTTGGACCCGTTCTTGATCAACGCTCAAGCGGACAATAGATTTTCTTCCAAATTCAGGCCATCGTCCAACCATCTCGTCCGGCAATTCAATTTCTATGGTTCGGCCGTAATGTAAGGTGGCTCTTATTGGGATTTTTAAAGCATTTAACATGCCAATAACAAATTCTAATACGTGGCTTTGATCAAACCCGCCTGATACTCTCGTGTTAAAGTTTGATGAAAACTGCAAGATGTCCTCTTCATCAAAACGTGCTTGTTTTGCTTTCTCAATTGCCCTGTCAATTTCTTCCTCAGTTCGGTCTATCGTGAGGTTTTCCGATCTTTCTAGTATCTCCTCCATATCTATGTTGGACAAAAGCTCCCCAAGAATTTCGGAGGATAGGGCTTCTCTATTTTCCGAAGCTATTGCAGACATATCCGAAGCCATTTTGGTCACACGATCCAGCATGAGCGCTAGTGCTTGACTGTCGAAACTATCGTCAGTCTGTAAATTAATGACTTGAACTCGTTTGTTCTGTCCATAACGGTATAGGCGACCAATTCTTTGTACCAACCGGCTCGGGTTCCATGGTAAGTCGTAATTTACCATTACGTGGCAACTTCGCTGGAGGTTTAAGCCTTCGCCACCAGCTTCAGTAGAAACCATAACCCTGCTTTCGCCTTGGTTAAAACGGAAAACACTTTCCATTTTTTGATCTAAAGTCATCGAGCCATTAATAAGTTCTATACCGGCGTCCTTCGGCAACTCCGTTTGTAATTTGGCACGAAGATATTCTTGCGTAGCTCGATATTCTGTAAATATCAGAAGATTTTCGCCACTTGCTAACAGTGGTCTCGCAATGTCTGCTAGAAATGTTTCTAATTTGCTGTCTTGTTGTTTGGTTTTTCTCACTAATTCTATCAATTCATTTAATTTCTCTATCTCATCATCAAAGAATTGAGGTACACCGGTAATAGCTTCGTGATTGCTTAAATCGTCAGCGTCTTCGTCATCATCATCAAAATTCAATTCAACATATGGATTTTTTTCGCCGGTTAGGAGACGTTTTAGCCGTCTTTCAAGTGCAATCTGAATTGCGGCTACAGAAGACGACCCCAGCTTCCTGTATGTTGTCATAACAAAGCCGATTGCTCGACCGGAAATTTTATTTTTAGCTGCATTACTGGCCTGGTAACCTTTTTTTAAATATAAAGTTAAAGCCTTATCTGCTTCATACATGGCGTCAGTTTTTGGTGCTACGTAGCGTAAAGTGTCGTGTCCTTTAAAAAGTAAATTTCCTTCTGCATCGGTAACTCTACTTTTTTTGTTTCTAATAATTATTTCGCCAACAATTTCGGGATTGATTTCTAAATTTCTTATGTCGGCTTTCAAATCGGGACGCACTAATTCAAGCAATGCGGCAAACTTCTGGGTCTTCCCTTGGTGAGGTGTTGCCGTAAGTAGTAACAAACAGGATGTCTTGCCTTGTAAGGCTGCTGCTAGACGATATCGACTCGTTTGTTGACCAGTTTCGCTTCTACCAAGACGGTGTGCCTCATCAAAAATTATAACATCCCAAGTACCTGCGTTTAAGAGCATAGATAAATGATCATCGCGCTTCGCCAAATCCATAGAAACGATAACGGTGTCTCGATTTTGCATTTCATCCGTGAATTCTGGAGTGAAATCTCTATTGTAGATTTCAAACGAGCGTGAAAATTTGAAACGCATTTCCTCTTTCCATTGTCTGGTTAAAGATGCTGGGCATACAATCAGTATACGGCGACACCTATTACGTTTTTCTAAAGCATGTAGAATTAGGCCCACCTCGATTGTCTTTCCGAGGCCCACGTCATCCGCTAATAGAAATCTCGCTGATGGTGCTGAAACCACTTTTTTTGCAACGTCAAGTTGATGTGGTAGTGGATCAATGTCTAACCTGCCAAGAGCACCTGTGTTCATGTCCCAAATTTGCAAGCTTTTTGCCAAGGCTCTTAAACGAAACCGTTCCCCATGATTTGTATGACGTCCAACCAGTCTTTTTACTACTCGAGCCTCAACTGGGTGGGCCTGTCCCATTACCCTCCAATCTAACCACCGACTTTCCCCAGTTTCAGCAAAACAAACTAAAAGCTGCGTTAAACCCATTTCGGTTCGAACTAGTAATACTTTGCCAAAGCCTAGGCTTTTTCCTGTGGCAGTAAGTGGCTGGTGCACTACATAGTTATTTCTTGAAAAGCCATTCTTGAGGTTCCCAATTTCAACCCACCTAGAGGTACCATCTTGGAAATAAATTAAAGCATTTTCTGGACTAGCCGCTGGCCGAACTTCGCGAACTAAACCAATAACGTCATTGGGAAGCTTAACCTTACAATTTTTTGTCGGAGCGATTGTCATATTAAAAAACCATTATTAGAGCTACCACGCTTTCACATTGGAGGGCAGCGGCACCCTCTTGCAACTAAGATAATTAGAATAAAAAGAATACTCAGGAGAAATTCCGTTCAAAGATTCGAACCTTTCTGGTTCCAAATTGAGCCATTCGTCTTGCCAAGTTACACAAATCAGGTTTTCAATTTCGGAAAGCGCGTAATTATCTGAAAGATCCTTCGCTAGTTTCCAAGTCATAGTGTTTTTCAGGTTAGGACTTCGAGTTACAACCCACGTACCTTCGAGTTTACTATATCGACGAATTAGCCACGAATTTGGATTATTTAACCAAAGAAGTTTTATTTGATAAATGTCGTATATTTCGTCAATTTGACATCCATTGGCTACCAAACGTTCAATAGCAGCGTAGCTCTGATAAAAAGGAAAATCAGCAAAAATTTCAATTAAAATTTTGTGTGTTTTAGATTGGTCTTTCAAATTATAATGCACGACATTGTTGAGTAATTTGTTACTATATTTAAATATTTTGTAATCTTCTAGTTCGACCTCGTCTGTATAAATAGTATCAAAATTTACTGTGGCTTCTTCTAAGTTTTCGTCAAGAAACAGCTCCCAATCTTCGACGTCATCAGTCGTTTTTAAATTTTTTGTCCATTCATTAGCCCGATTATTATCTGAGTTGTGCCCGAGCTTTGGTGGTGAATAATGCTCAAAAATTTCATCAGTGTTGCCTTCAAATTGGTCAAAGGCGCTGTCAACACTCAGAAAATCGTCTTCAAATTTATTTGGTTCAACTAAGGGTGAAGTATCCGGTGGTTCTTCCACCTGAGTAGTTTCGGGATGCACCTCGTGTGAGGCGAGGGTCAAATCCGTAGTCGACCCCTCTATTTTTTTTGAGGCAGTTTCGTGAGAGGACACTCTCCCATGGTTGTTGTGCTCAGCTGGATTATTTGGATTTAGGGCTAAGTCGTAGTCGATATTATCTGAAAAAATTTCGCTGAAAGGATCTAAGTTAGCCGAGCCAGTAGCATCTTCGTTGTGATAGATTGTATTGTCTAACTCTTTTATTTGCTCCTGAACATCTGTGAGGCCTTGCACCAATTTTTTTTCTGTAAGGTCATCTGTCGTTTTTGCTTCAATGGGCTTTATTCTTGTTCCACAAGCTGGACAAAATGACAGTTTAGTATTTTTATCAAAGCCCTCAAATGTCTGTTCACATTTAATACATTGTGAAATTATTTCATAAACTTCGACTACACCTGCTGACGTATCATTTTGATCAGGAGGATTATGTCCTGCAGTTTTAGGCTGCGCATCATTTATATTGAATGTTTCATCAATTTCCAAATTTGTAATTATTTTTGTTTTTTCATTATTTTGGTCGGCCCTGGAAAAAGTATCTAATTTATGTTCAGAAACTACTTTTGTGGCCTGTTTGAATCCCTCAGTGGTTTGATTTTTTTCCAGAGAGAAATCCAAATTATTTTCCTCTAGCAAGTTTTCAAAAAAGTATGAAACTAGAGAATTACGATACTGGATTGAAAAATCGAATGGTGTTTTGCCGAAATAGTTTGGATCATTGACGGACCATTCATTTTTAATGAGAAATTTTAAATCTCTTATTTTTCCGAATGCTGCGGTGTAATGTACAATTGTATTTCCAATGTTGTCCTTGTAGGTTCTGTTGTTTTTGAAAAATGAAAACTGGCTTGATCTAACTTTGTCAACCCAATCCTCAATAAAACCCTCGCTAGGTTCGTAAAAGTCGCTGTTTACAGAATTAAATTCATCCCTGGTTCCGTTACTGACTAGAAATTTCAAAATTTCGTAATTTTCGTGATTTTCATAATATTTAGCAAAGTCTATTGGAGATTTTCCAAATTCATTTAGTTGCTCAATCGGCCAGTCTAATAAAATCAACTGCCTTAAAAGTTGGGCTGAGGCAAATGCAGCTGCATAATGAAAATAAGTATTCCGACAATTATCGAATGTGGTAAATATATTTATATTTTTTAATATTTTACCGTATTTTATGGATCGACACCACTCTTCATTAAACCCTGTTTTAGGCTCATATTCACTTGTAGGAAAATCATGGTTGAGGTGCTCGTCTAGAGGATCGTTGGAAGGGTTATTTAGAAATTCCTGATCTGATTTAGCCGCAGGAATGTTCCCCGCTGGGGCTTCAATGCTATCCCAATCACCGTAGTCTATAAATAATTCGTCGGGGTGTGAGTTTTCAGTTAATTCTGAAAACGCGCCAATAAATGTGTCTTCAGGGTGCGTGTTTAACGACGCTTGACCCAGTTTTGGTTCTAGGCGCCCTTTTGGGGGGCCGCTCTCAGTCAGGTCTCTTTTTAAAAAATTAGCGAGAAACTTTTTCATCTCATTTGTGTATTGTGGATATCGCTATCATAGGTGTTTGACACATTTTTCTCATTCCAGCTCTCCATAAGTTTACATATTTTGGTAGCCAGGATAGTGAATATGAACAAGTTATCAACATGATTTGGTATCAAATTGACTTTTTAAATTAGGATTCATGCAAGCTGCACTTTTATCTCTGTTTCTGCATAGCTGTCTCAATATTCCCGCAAATCCCGGCTCTAAAATGACTTTTTTGCGGCTGAGGCAATCGACCGCTTGAAGGCTGGCTTCACCCAGGAATAATCTCAAACCTTCTGTCTGGCAATTGATAAAGGTCGCTGACTGTCAGAGAGATTTTAAGTGACTTAACTGCAGGGTGCTGTCATGTTGAATAAGCGGTTTTTTAATGTAGGCTGCACCAGAATTTTGTTCCTAACTTACATACTCCTAATAATTTAATTTACATTTCATTAGAAATGTACGCGAAACGATGCACCAC
>JABAYZ010000145.1 GCA_018608735.1 Flavobacteriaceae bacterium
ATTCAAGCACAAACAAATTTAATATTTCAAATCAATAAAACGCTTAAAAAGAAGGCACAGCAAATTACTAAACCAGAGTAAGAGATTGTAAGCTCTAAGCTCTCTATTTAGTAGTAATTTACTAAAAGTCTGTTTTGAAGTTTTCAATTAAATTTATGTTAATTGTTTTGTGTAACTGTAACATTTTTAGTTCATTGGGCGTCTTACTATGATATAACAATCACTAAATACTAAACATCATGAACTTAAAACAGCTTACCGTACTGTGTGCATTTGGCCTGTTGGGCTTCAATGCCTGCAAGACCGAATCTAAAAATCCGTTTTCAGACGCTGAGAAAATTCCTGGAATTATCTTGGAAAATATGGATACTTCCGTAAATCCAAAAGATAATTTCTATGATTACGTGAATGGAAACTGGATGAAAACCAATACCATTCCAGATGACGAATCGCGATGGGGTGGTTTTGGAGTGCTTAGGAAATCAACACGAAAAGACGTGCTTGATATTATTAAAACCTCTAAAGAACTGGGCACTTATGAAGACGGTTCTGACCAGAAAAAAGCTTTATTAATGTTTGAATCCGAACTGGATTCTGTAGCCAGAACAGCTGCAGGCATCTCGCCTATTCTTCCACTTTTAGAGGCTATTAATAGTATTCAAAATATCTCAGACATGCAAACGGTCTATGCAAAAACAGTAGGCGTCTCTGCCCCGTTTGCAGGAATTGGTGCAGAAGCAGATCTAAACAACAGCAGCATGAACACTGCTTGGGTATTTCCTGGGGGTCTAGGACTACAACGGGATTACTATTTAGATCAAGATGCAAAAACAAAAGAAATTCGTGGACAATATGTAGATCATGTGGCGCGAATGTTTCGATTTATTGATTATGATGATGCCAAAGCAAAAGCTGCAGCACAACTTGTACTCGATTTGGAAACACAACTGGCAAAACCACGACTGGATAAAGTACAAAGACGTGACGTTAGAAACTTTAATAACCCACGTTCAGTGAGCGAACTTAACGCAATCACTCCTGCAATTGACTGGAATAAATTTATTAAAGATATGGGAGTAACTGCAGCTTTGGATACCGTTTTGGTCATGCAACCAAAATATATGAAAGCCTTAAACACCTTCCTTAGCACAACACCAATCGAGGACATAAGAACACTAATGACTTGGAGCACATTAGACAATGCTGCCGGCTTTTTGACTCCTGAAATTGAAACTGCAAATTGGGAGTTTTATAGCAAAACACTGAGCGGATCTAAAACACAACGTGCTGCAGAAGAACGCGCTCTAGGAACCGTGAATGGCTCTGTAGGAGAAGCTATTGGAAAACTATATGTGGAAGCTAAATTCCCACCAGAAGCCAAAGTAAAAGCAGAAAAAATGATTGCCAACGTAATCAAGGCATTTCAAAACAGAATCCAAGTATTGGATTGGATGAGTGATGAAACCAAGGCTAAAGCTATTGAAAAATTAGATAAGTTTACCGTCAAAATTGCGTATCCAGACGAATGGGAAGATTATTCTGAACTACAAATCAAACAAGGCAACAGCTATGCAGAAAACATGTTGGCAGTTTCCCGATGGAGTCTCAGTAAAAATATTTCTGAAATTGGCCAGCCTGTAGACAAATCCGAATGGGGTATGCCACCACAAACGGTGAATGCTTATTTCAATCCTTTAAACAATGAAATCGTATTTCCAGCAGCTATTCTACAACCTCCTTTCTATAACTATACCGCCGATGAAGCGGTCAATTATGGGGGAATTGGTGCAGTTATAGGTCATGAAATTTCACATGCCTTTGATGATTCTGGCGCCCGATTTGATGGCGATGGAAACGTTAACAACTGGTGGACCGACAAAGATTTGGCAGAATTTGAAAAACGTGGTAACGCCTTAGCAGAACAATACAGTGCTATTGAAGTTATGGACAGTGTGTATATCAATGGGAAATTCACTTTAGGCGAAAATATTGGAGATTTAGGAGGCGTACTTGGCGCTTATGATGGAGTTCAACTCTTTTTTGAAGCCAATGGCCGACCAGAAGATATTGATGGTTTCACCGCAGAACAGCGTTTCTTTATGTCATGGGCAACCGTATGGAGAACCCTAACGCGTGAAGATGCTTTAAGACGACAAATAAAAACGGATCCGCACTCCCCAGGGATTCAGCGCGCAACACAACCACTCAAAAATATTGATGCTTTTTATGAAGCTTTTGATATCAAAGAAGGTGACAAAATGTTCCTTCCAGAAGATGAACGTGTTAGAATCTGGTAATATCCACAAATAAAAAAAGCAGCCTCTAGGGACTGCTTTTTTTATGATTATTTATAGGCGTAACTATTCTGTTTTTTTAGCGTCTTTTTGAGCGCGTATAGCATTAATAGCAATATTGGCCATATTAAAATTTGGTGCTAATGCTAGAGCTTCTTCCAAGAGTAGGATAGCAGCATCATGATTGGTTTCAGGATTTTCTCTAAATTTAGAAATCCCTTTTAGATATGCAAAACCCGACAATAATGAAACTTGATAAGGCGTCTGCGTTTCGTAGTAGGACCTCATCATATCCGTAGTGGAATTTGCAATTCCATAGGAGATGTTTAGCGCAGCTCCAGCATGATCATCAATTTGGATTTTCAAATCTGCTAATTCATAAGCAATAGACGCTGAAGGTTTTTGTTTATAAAGTACTTCATAATGCGCAATAGCAAGTTTTGGTTCGTTCAAAGATTTCAAACTAACCGCTTTGACTTCTGTAGCCAAATTGGTGTCCGTTTCTAAAAGTTCGAACCCAATGACATTTAACGCCTGAATATACTTCCCTTCGTTCATATAAAGGGCAGCTAAAGTATCTTTACGCTTCACGTTTGGCTCCAACAAAACCAAATGCGTCATAGCATTGATAATGCCTTGAATATCGCCTTGCTGTTGCATTTGCTTAAAATAGTCTTTATAGTGTGCGACTAAAGTTGAAGGGGTTTGCGCCTGAATTTGCATGGAAAAACAAACGATTAGTAGGATGGTGTATTTAAGTTGTTTCATTTTTATAAATTTTAATTCAAAAGTAATAGATTTTTTGAAATCAAATTGATTTTTTATTTGCTTTTAAGCAAAAAAACACCACTTGCGTGGTGTTTTTCAAAATTAACCAATTTAACTTTTAAATAACATCAAGAAACTCCGATGCTATGTTAGGACAAATATATATAACCTTTAAAGTTCTTACAACCATTATGTAACGAACGGACATTTTATGTAATAAACGGAAATATTAAGTATTTAAACGGGGCGGCCATTCATTTTAAAGCAAAAAAAACATCACCGAGGTGATGTTTTTAAAAATTAACCAATTTAACTTTTTAAGTAAGATATTAAATTACATACGCCAAATATATGCCCTCTGTCAAACCCCTACAACGGTCATGTAACTAACGGCTATCTGACGTAATAATCGGTAGATTTAAACGTGTAATCGGTAAAAAATTCCTTTAGAAATTACACTATTCGCGTTTTACCAAAGCATAAAATTGATTCTCTAAAGGCAAATACCCTTGGTCATACACAAAATAATAAACCGTCCCTGACTTAGTGGTATAAATACTTGTGAAATAATTAAAGTCAAAGCCTTTAGCAATAAGCTTATCTCGTGTAGATTTTGTTTTTTGGTGCGGATTGAGTGCTTCCAAAATACGCCAGTTTTTTCGTAATCGATTGTTAATATTTCGAATCAAGTTTTTCTGATCCTTATTAACGCGATTATTAAAACTATTTCGACAACCGTCACTACAAAATTTCTTATCGGTACGACCAATAATTGGGTCGTTGCATTCTGGGCATTGCTTTTTCATTTGAAAGTAAATTCTAGATTATAAGGCCTAAATATACTAAAAAATTATTCAATTACAAACGACTACAAATAATTACAAACGAAATTAAATAGGTAATTACCGACTAAAATTTGGTCATCACCGCATCTTTGCCTTGTCGAATAGTTCGATAGTAAAACTGTAATAACCTTAAAATTAATTATGATGAACACACTTAGAAACAAAGTACAGTTAGTAGGAAACCTGGGCAATGACCCAGAAATTATCACTTTAGATAGTGGAAAAAAAATAGCCAAATTTTCATTAGCAACAAACGAGTACTACAAAGATGCAGATGGACAAAAACAAACCAAAACAGAATGGCACAACCTTATCGCCTGGAACAAAACTGCAGAACTTGTTGAAAACTACCTCACCAAAGGTAAAGAAATTGCGATTGATGGCAAACTTACCTACCGTTCTTGGGACGATAAAGAAGGTAACAAACGTTACAGCACCGAAGTCGTGGTGAACGAAGTATTGATGTTTGGCAAATAGGCAAGGTAAAACCTAACACAAGCTCATTCGTGGGCTTGTGTATTTTTTTAAGACGAATCTCGAACCGATAACGACGAACTAATCACCACGGGCTTCATCTCCTTCACTTTGGATCTGAGTGCTTCTAACATCATCGATGCAGCCGAATTCCCTATCGTATAACTATGCTGATTAATGGTCGTTAACTCTGGAGTAAGGTTATGTGCCATACGCTCACTTACATACCCAATCACCGCCACATCCATTGGAATTTGTTTCCCAGAAACTTTAACCGCTTTTAGGGCGGCTAATGACGCATCGGTATCCAAGGCTATAATAGCATCCACAGGGTTAGCATTTAAATAATCCGTCATTACTGCGCCGGCATGTTGATCATCCGATTCTAAAACTGTAGGCAAAAACCCAGCAACTTCCATTGCTTTTAGATACCCTTGTGTTCGTAGTTTTCCAACATTTAGCTTATGAATTGTAGATAGCAATACGATATTTTTGCGGTCCAAACGAATCAGTTTTTGAGTCGCTTCAGATAAGGCCGTAAAATCATTGGTGGTCACTTTTCCACAATTCACAGAATCAATCACCCGATCAAACATCACTACCGATTTCCCATTAGCCATTGCATTGGTAAAATGATCGTACTGTTGTAAGTTTTGTGTTTCTTCGCAAACAGCCACTATAAAACCATCAACAACCCCGTTGGACAACATATTAAAGGTTTCCACTTCCTTAGCATGAGATTCTTTGGTCAAACACACAATAATATTAAAATTGGTTTCGGAAATTAAACTTTCGATTCCGTACAATGCCCGTGCAAAAAAACTATTTTGAACACTTGGAATCACTACCGCTATTGTATTGGTTTTCCCAGACTTTAGGCCGACTGCAATTTTATTAGGTTGATAGTTATGAAGTTTTGCCATCTCCACAATACGTTTTTTGGTCGTATCGCTAATTTCATGGCTATCATTTAAGGCTTTAGATATGGTAGAAATAGACACCCCTAAAATAGATGATAATTGTTTTAATGTAATATTTGAACCCACCATAGAAGCCTTTTGAATATTGAGCGCTAAAGATAATATAACCATAAGTAACCGCAAAATTTAAAATGAGAAGTCTATTTTATGTCTCTAACAGCTGTTTTATATTTATTTTAATAGGCTTAGTGTGGGCACAACCGCTAATGAACTTGATGATTCAAACTGTGTGGTATAGACCAATTTGTCCATCAGTTGTAGTAGTTATAAAGGCCTTTGGTCCTAAGGCTAAAGTACTTATTGAAGTAAAGAGTGCCATCTCCAAAAACAAAGGCGTCA